>NZ_LFRO01000050.1:29282-52640 GCF_001512385.1 Methanoculleus sp. DTU007
ACGAAGTGTTAAAGAATACGACCCGGACAAAGTTGATCATCAAGGGATTCAATCCGGATCGCTGGACGTCGCAGTCCGAGGACGACCCGGCAAAGATTGCAGAACTCAAGCAGATCGCCCGTGATATGGGTATCGAACTCTAGGTGGTTTTCATGAGCGTTAGTACCGCTACTACAATGGCATCATCAGTTGAACAGGCTGTCGACGATATTAAGGGACAGTTTGGTGAAATTTCCCCTAATCTGGTACTTTTCTTTGCATCATCCCGATACGATCCGGCGTTGATCAGCCGGGGGATGCACGATGCGTTCCCTGGCGCGCAGGTCATCGGCTGCTCGACCGCCGGGGAGATCGCCAGCGGTCGAGTCCTGAAGGATGCGATTGTGGCGATGGCGTTTGACGAGCGGACCGTCAGCGGCGTTGCATGCAGTGTCGTTACCGACGTCACCTCCCCTGACTCACTTATGGGTGCAGTCCGGGAGATTGAAGAGAAGATCGGTGCGCCGCTCCGCGACCTCGATTTCAGGAAGTACGTGGGACTGATCTTGATCGACGGTTTGAGCGGCGCAGAAGAGCATGTGATGGACCGGCTTGGCGACCTCACCAATGTGGTCTTCATCGGCGGCTCTGCAGGCGACGATCTCAAGTTCCAATCGACCTATGTCTACCTGAATGGGGAGGCATACACCAACGCGGCTGTTCTTGCACTCCTCAAGCCCGTCGGTGAGTTCGGGATCATCAAGACCCAGAGTTTCCGGCCGCTCGGGATCACCCTTGTGCCGACGAAGGTGAACGAAGAGCGTCGGGAGGTCATCGAGTTCAACAACATGCCTGCGGCGGTCGCATATGCCCGGGCTCTCGGTGTGTCCGTAGAGGAGGCGCCGAAGAGATTCATGCACAACCCCGTTGGGCTTGTGACCGGCGACGACTTCTTCGTCCGGAGCCCCCGGAAGATCGAGGGCGAGAGCATTCTCTTCTACTGTATGGTCAAGGAAGGGATGGATCTTGCGCTGCTGGAGTCGACGGATATCGTCGCGGACACCCGGAAGGCCGTCGAGGAGAAGGTTCGGCAGCTGGGAGGGGCCTCTGCTCTTATCAACTTCCACTGCATTCTTCGGGCGCTGGAACTCGAGGAGATCGGACATAACGAGGCGTATGGCTCAATATTTGCTGACATTCCGACGATCGGGTTCTCCACCTACGGTGAAGAGTACATCGGGCACATCAACCAGACCTCGACGATGTTGCTCTTCAAATAACGTCTCCTTAAAACTTTGCTGCTATCCCGTCTGTTCACTCAGGATGGCCCAACCCGGAAAGGACCGGATCCGGGCCATCCCGGCACCCGATAGGCCAATCCCAAAGGTAAAAAAGGTCTGGTAACAATTTGCTGGAGATGGCGAAGACGAGACCAAAGTAGAGTCTTCAGCAACGTCTCCTGCCCATATGATGGCAAACGCTATCTTACTCTCCGGTCAACAATACTATATTGGGTTTTGTGGCGCAATGGATTCAAAATACGCCGTTCTTGAGAAATACTTCGGTTATACCTCGTTTCTCCCCGGCCAGGAAGAGATCATCGACGCCGTCCTCGCCGGGCGCGACGTCCTCGCCGTCATGGCAACGGGGGGCGGCAAATCGCTCTGCTATCAACTTCCCGCCCTTGTCTTTGGGGGGCTTACGGTCGTCGTCTCTCCGCTCATTGCGTTGATGAAAGATCAGGTCGACAGCCTCCGGGCAAACGGGATCCCGGCGGCGACGATTAACAGTTCGCTCGGTTATGGAGAGCAGAGGATCATCGAGCGGGTGATCCTCGAAGGCCGCATCCGGATCCTCTATGTCTCACCGGAACGGGCCGTGCAGCCGTTCTTCCTCTCTCTCCTTGCAAAAGCAGATCTCCGGCTGGTTGCGATCGACGAGGCGCACTGCATCTCCATGTGGGGGCACAACTTCCGGCCGGAATACCGTCGGCTCCGGGTGCTCAAGGAACGGTTCCCTGCCGTCCCCATCATCGCCCTGACCGCGACCGCCATCCCCGCCGTCCAGAACGACATCGTGGTCCAGCTTGCCCTGAAGAATCCGGCCCGGTTCATCGGAAGTTTCAACCGGAAGAACCTCATGTATCGGGTGGTACCGAAGGCCCGATACTTCCCGAGGCTTGTTGCGTACTTGCATGAGCACCAAAACGACGCCGGTATCATCTACTGCTTCTCCCAGAAGGCGACGGAAGAACTCGCGGAAAAACTTCAGAAGGAAGGGTTCTCCGCGCTCCCCTACCATGCCGGCCTCCCCGATGATGTTCGTGCGGAGCACCAGGAGGCCTTCATCCGTGGCGATGTCATGATCATCTGCGCCACCGTCGCTTTTGGCATGGGAATCAACAAACCGGACGTCCGGTTTGTCATTCATACCGACCTCCCCAGAGATCTCGAGTCCTACTACCAGGAGACCGGCAGGGCCGGAAGAGACGGGGAGGCGGCCGACTGCATCCTCTTCTACAGCCGGGGCGATTACGGCACGATCCGGTACCTCATCGAGAAGGAATACAACGATCCGGCGCAGAAAGACATCGCCTATCGGAAAGCAGGGATGATGCTCGACTACTGCGAGACGACCGGGTGCCGGAGAAAGTTCCTGCTCACCTACTTTGGTGAGGCGTATCCGGAGGAGCGGTGCGGTGGGTGCGACCGGTGCGAGACCCCCGTGAAGGTCTTTGACGGGACGGAGGTTGCAACGACCATCATCACCTGTATTCGCGGAATCGGGGAGCGGTTTGGGGCATCCTACGTCGTCGATGTGCTGACCGGGTCGAAGAGTGCACGAATTCGCGAAAACGGACACGATACCCTGCCGGTCTACAACTCCGGCAGGGGATACACTCGTGACCAGTGGCTGCGGTTTGTCCAGGAGATGGTCCAAAAAGGGTTCATCACATCGACCGGCGGGCGGTATCCGGTTCTGGTGTTAAACGACCGGAGCCGTGCGGTGCTCAAGGGCGAACTTCCCGTGCCGCTCACCGAGCCGGGTCCGGAGGGTGTTATCGCATTGAGAGCCGAGGCCGACTACGATGAAGCCCTCTTTCTCCGGCTCCGCCGGCTCCGAAAGATCCTTGCCGACCTCGATCATCTCCCGCCGTTTGCCGTCTTCCACGACCGGAGCCTCAAAGAGATGGCGAAGTACTATCCCCGCACCGGCGTCGATCTCCTCCGAATCTACGGCGTCAGTGAGGCGAAGCTCCAGCGCTACGGCAGAAAGTTCCTCGATGCAATCGATAAACACTGTATCGAGCACGGGATCGGGCTGGATCGCCGTCGCGGATGATTCCGGGTTTGAATCCCGGCAACGCGCCTTCCAATCATTCTCAACTCGATGCGTTAATGAGTGTAGAGCACCAACGCGGAATGCAACGGCATTATGCGGCTCATATCATGGAACGTGGATCTCTTCCGCTCGGGTTTAAAGAGCGTGGAGAAGAAGGTTGAAGCAGTCTGTCAGCATTCGCCGGATATCGTCGCCTTTCAGGAGGTAACGGATCGGGATCTGCCGCTCTTCCGGGAAGAACTGGCGGCCTACGGATTGATTTACTCCGTCGACAGCCTTGCCCTCGTGGAGATTGCACGGGTGGCCTATATGGCTGAACGATTGAACGAACTTCGTGCGCGAAACGCAACTGATCCTTTCCAGTTCGCGTACGGGATCTCCCGGCTCTCGGAGCAGTGCTCACCAAGTAATGAGTCAAAAGACTGCGGATGCCTGATTGCGAGCAGGTACCCCCTGACACCACTCAACCCGTTCGACTTTGACATACCGTGGAAGCAGCGGGTGGTCTCTGCCGTCATCAGTGCGCCCACCGGCGAGTTCGAGCTCCACAACGCGCACGTCCCCACGGCGATAGGCGGCCGGAGAAATGAGATCGTCAAGGCGGAGACACTGGTCGGGATCTATCGGCGCCTTGCCACGAGTTCGGCTCGGCCGCGGATCCTCTGTGGCGACCTTCACATCCCCGAGGCAGAGCGGTCCGACGGTACGATCGTCCCGTTCTATAAAGATATTATACCAAACGAGAACTACAACACCGGGATCTCCGAGACCGATGAATATCTCGGGCGGCCGAGGAAGTGGTGGTATAACGCCGAGATGAACATCCTCGCCGGCCTTGCAGAGTACGACCTTCCCGATGTCTTCCGAAGACTGCATGGCTACCGGGCACGGGAGTACAGCTGGTGTCCCGACCGCGGACCGGAAGATGTTCCAAAGTGCAAGCGCTACGATCACATCTTTGCATCAGTGCGCCTGAACCCCACAGCGTGCTGGTACCTGCATGACCTGCGTGGACAGGGGTTGAGCGATCATTCCGCCGTTGTGGCCGACTTTGCGCCGTGAGTTCACCTCATCTCTCCGCGCGGCGCCCTCTCCCTCCCTTGACCGGGGTTCTCTTCCCCGGTGCTGGAGGACTGGCTGCCAGGGTTTTCTCCAATGGGGAGGTTGCCCCGCACTCGTGTCGGTGATCGTAGCGGGGTTTGGGGCCGTCTCCACCTCCGGGCACAGCACATAGAGGGATCGTACTTGGTATAGACGCCCACAGAGGCTTGCAGAGGTTGTTTGCAGCCCTGTCTTTCTTCTGCAAGGGCCAGCCGAAGTCTTGCGGCCATCGACTCGCTTGCATTCTCGATCTACTCTCGGATGGCGGTTTCTGCGCATTGCCTACGTAACCTGGGGTCGAGCTGGTCAATCTCCCGGTTCGGTCGAACGCTGAATCTATTGTCTGAAAGCGGTAAATCCCGATAGTTCGACCCCAATTTCCATGATACGATATCCTCATCTCTTCAAAAGACGGTTACAGCGATATCAGGTCACGGATCTGTAGTACCGCTGCTGTAACTACAGTTTTATGACAGAATTCTATATAAATATGTAGTTCAGAGAATATCTTGGTGAAGACCGATGGTTTCACTTACTGAAGAGATGAAAGCAGCGCTTCGGACGATGAAGGCTTTCCCGGTCGCCACGGCCTCCAAGGACGGGTGGCCGAACGTGGTCCCGATCGGGTTTGTTGAACTCGTCGACGACGAGACGATCTGGATTGCGGACAACTTCATGAAGAAGACGCTGGCGAACATCCAGGAGAATCCGAAGGTTGCCATCTACGTCTGGGGGCCCGAGACGAAGGGCTGCTTCCAGATCAAGGGCGAAGTCGAGATCAGGACCAGCGGGCCGGAGTTTGAGAAGATGCAGTTCACCGTCCGCTCAAAGATGGCGAAGGCTCCGGCAAAGACGCTCCTCATCATGAAGATCCGCGAGGTCTATGAGTGCTCTCCCGGTGCGAAGGCGGGGGAGAAGATTCTTTAATCTTTTTCACGGGGGCCCTGCGGGGGCCTCTCGTGGGCGATTTCGACGACCGATGTGCGGAAACAATCGACAGAGTTGCCCAACTCGTCCCGGTGGACCGTGAGGGCGGCGCACCTTCCCGAGACCTCAAGATCCGGGCGTGCCGCCGGTGGGTTCTAAACCATTTTCCCGCACCGCCGCCAACGCTTTCCTTCAGGACGTGATGAAAGAGTGAAGATAATCGCAGTTGTGGGAAGTCCGCGTGGGATGAGAAGCAGGACAAGAAGGCTTGCAGGCTTCGTGCTTGCCGGGGCGAAAGATGCCGGGGCCGAGGTTGAGATCATTGAACTTGCCGATATGCAGATCACTCCCTGCACCGCCTGCGAGAGTTGCAGCCTGGACGGGAGATGCGTCTTTGCCGACGATTTCCCCGCCGCTTACGACCGGATGCAGGATGCCGACGGGCTGGTGTTCGCCTCACCGGTCTACGTCGACAATGTCAGCGGACAGATGAAAGTCTTCATCGACCGGCTGGCGGACGCGATGCACTACCAGAACTTCTCCGGGAGATACGGCTGCAGCATCGCGACCACCGAGATCTCGGGAGGCGATGCGGTTGTCGGTTATCTGAACCTTGCGCTCAATTACCTCGGGGTGACGACGGTTGGGGGGATGAGCGTCGCGCTCGGAGACGATCCGGAGGCGATCGATAGGGCAGAATCGGCGGCACGCGATCTCGGGAGGCGGCTGGTCCTGGCAATCAAAAGTCGCCCGCGTTACCCTGATCAGGAGGCAAGGATGGCGGAAAACCGGAGGTGCTTTGGCAGGGTGGTGCGGGCAAACCGCGACTGGCGGCCGGACGAGTACGAGCGGTGGGTGCGGGAGGGCTGGATCAGAGAGGAGTGAAAACAGGCAACTTGATCTCAACGACTGCCGGTTCCAGACCTAACGGGGGTACCGGCATCCCATACATCTTATCATACGGGGTGAATCTCTATTTAACAGCGATGTGAACGTAAACAGAATACGCCGGGAGGGAGATTTGAACTCCCGAGGTGCCAAGCACCAGTGGCTTTCAAGGCCACCGCCTTCCCGGACTAGACTATCCCGGCTCGCCTTAACCTATTGGTCGTGGGATAAAAAAAAGGTTGTTCATCCCCGGCGGGCGAGGATGACTGCTACGAGTGCAATGAGTGCCAGGGCCGCCGGGAGCGGTGCAGCCTGGGCGGGGGTGGGGGTCGCGTCTCCAAAGAGTGCAGGCGCGGCCTTGCTCACCCTGACTGATTTGGCATTCGTAGCCGAGATCTGCACCGTTCCGCTGTCGTTGTAACTCATGGGGTAGACCTTGACGTAGACCACACCCCCACGCGCGGCGAACTCTGCGGTCTCGGGTTCGAGGAGGCCCTTATTATTCACCTTGTGGTGTCTTTCATCCTCATCGATATACTCGACCACCCAGTCGATCCCGGCTGAGGTTGCGATCGCCACAGTGCCGCTCCGGGTATCGATCTCGAAGTACGCCGGCGCGGACCGCGAGGCGGGAGCACTGGCGGATATCCCCGGGATCGACGTGGGAGTCGGTGCACCGCTTACCACAAAGTCCTGGCTATCGATGTAGCCGTCGATGTCAGCGAAGGTGACCTTGTACGAACCTCCGCTGGAGATGGGCACCGCCGTATCGAACCTGCCGTCTGCATCAGTGCTGATGAACTCCGGCCCGTAAACGATGAAACCATCATGTTCTACCTGGATCTGTATGCCCGAGCTGCCGATGCCGCTTACTGCACCCTGGAGATCGAGGTACCCATCGAAGTCCTAGTTGAGCGGGGAGGTCACCGTGAGGCTTCCAGACCTGTCGACCAGGGTGACGAGCTGCCGGATCTTCGAACTGCTCCCAAAGGTGGTCCGTGTAGGATCGACGAGCTCGATCGAGTACAGCCCTACAGCAAGCCCCTCGGTCTCGAACGTCGTCGAGAACGAACCATCCTGCTGCACGACGATCGTCTTGCGGTCAACCTCGCGCTTCGTGTGCTGGGCATAGTACAGGACGATCTCCGTGCTGAACCCGGGGTTGAGTGAGGGTCGCGTGAGCCCTTGCGCGATCGTAGTCCCTGTGACCTCGAGCGGTTCGCCGACGTTTACCGTCTGTGGAGCACTGATTGCGACATACGCAGCTGATGCTGTACTAACAAGCAGCATCGCGGCGATGACCGTCAGCCATGCGATCCTTTTCATATCAGTACATCAACGAATATGAGGTATAATGCTATCCAAATCAATCGAGAAGCCATTGGCGTCCTGGCGGGGGAAAGACCGCTATAACGGTCAGATCCTCGATACGCTGACGGTAATCTTTCGGAGCGGCGGTTGTTCCTGGAACCGATGCCGTATGTGCGGCTACCGGCACGAACGCTACCAGGACCTCCCTCTGGATGAACTTACCGACCGGCTGATCCGCCAGGTCCGCTGGGTGAAAGAGAACTTCTCCGACGATGATTACCAGATGCTCAAGATCTTCACGTCTGGAAGTTTCTTCGATCCCGATGAGGTCCCCCCCGCCGCCCGGCGCGCAGTTGCGGAGGCATTCCGGGGCAAACTCGTGATCGCCGAGACACGGCCTGAGTACGTCGACGCGGAAGCGCTCCGGGAGTTTTTGGAGGGTATTGATACCGGGGCCTGGGATCGACCGCTCTCCATTGCTGTGGGTCTGGAGACCACAAACGACGCCATCAGGGAGAAGAGCATCGATAAGGGGTTCACATACGCCGACTTTCTCCGTGCAGCAGAGGTTGCGCATGCCGTCGGAGCGGATGTGAAGGCCTACCTGCTGATGAAACCGCCGTTCCTGACCGAGCGTGAGGCGCGTGACGACATGGTGCGCTCCATTAAGGACGTCGCTTCCGTCGCAGACAGCATCTCGATGAACCTCTGCACCGTCCAGAGCGGAACCGAGGTCGAGCGCCTCTGGAACCAGAACGCGTACCGCCCGCCATACCTCTGGAGTGTTCTTGACGTATTGATTGGAGCACCGGTGCATGTCCTCTGCGACCCTGTTGGCGGCGGACAGGTCCGGGGACCACACAACTGCGGCGCCTGCGACGCCCCGATCGTGAAAGGAATTGGCGAATATTCGCTATCCGGGGATGTAGAACTTCTGCGTGCTCTTGCGGAGACGGAGTGCGAGTGCAAAGGAGAGTGGGAGTTCGTGCTGGAGCAGGAAGAGCCGTTCTGTATGCCGCTTACCCGCTAGCACTTCTCCAATTTTTCCAGGTGCTCGCAGAGAAGCGGGAGGAACGTTCCGGCGTCGCTCACGACGCCGATCGCCTGCGTCGTACCCCGGTCCATCAGTTTCGTCACCGATGCGGGATTGATATCGACGCAGACGGTCTTGACGTACGAGGGAAGGCAGTTCCCGACGGCGATCGAGTGAAGGAGTGTTCCTACCATCACCACCATGCTGAGGTCGTGGATGTAGCGGCGCATGGTGTCCTGTGCTACGACGACATCCGTTATCGTATCGGGGAGCGGTCCATCGTCCCGGATGGAACCGGCGAGCACGAACGGGATTCCCTTCTTCACGCACTCATACATGATCCCCCCGGTGACGATCCCCTGCTCGACCGCGTTCTTGATGGAGCCCGCTCGCATGATCTCACTGATTGCGCGGATGTGGTGCTTGTGCCCGCCGGTGATAAGCTTACCCGTCTTGATATCCATTCCAAGCGATGTCCCAAAGAGGTTGGACTCGATATCGTGGGTGGCGAGAGCGTTCCCCGCAAAGAGCACATCGATGTAGCCTGCGCGTATCATCCTCGCGAGAGCGGCGGCAGCTCCCGTATGGACGATGGCCGGACCGCCGACGAGCCCGATCTTCTCTCCTCTCTTCTTCAGTTCCAGGATCTCGCGGGCAATCTTTCCAATGATCGCCTCGCTCGGCCGCTCCGATGAGACGGTCCCATGCATGAACTCGAATGTGCTGACTTTGCGCGGCCGCTCAGGGTAGACCACCCGGACTCCCGTCTCGCTGACGACGACGAGATCCCCGGCCTTGATCTTTGAGATCGGAGTGCAGATGGCGCGCTTCTCTCTCTCATCGATGACGATATGACAGTCCATCTCGATATGCTCGACGGGCAGCCACTCACCCTGGTACTTTACGAAGGTCGGATGATTGGTGGTCGAGTAGAACCCCTTTGGGAGGATCCGGTCACCCTCTGCCGGTACAAGGATGACGTCCTCGATCTCGGGGGTGCGCGCGCCAAGCCGGTGCAGCTCTGATAGGATGGCATCAAGTTGCTGGTCGGTAGGTGCCGTCACGCGCAGCCGTGCGTAACTTGTGTCTGTCTTCTGCTTCCCAACATTGAAGGTGAGGATCTCGAACTCTCCCCCCATATCCATAATCTTGTCAAACACCAGGGTCATTACACCTGAATCGATGATATGGCCCTCTAGTTCGATTTCCCGGCAGGATTCCATGTATATGGGTAGGTGATAGTCCGATAATACAGTTTTCCCTGCGTGCCTGCCCCGGTGAGAATGCCCCAAAGTTGCCTTCCCCCGGGGAGTGCCCCCGGGGCGATGGTTGACGGGTTGGGCGAGCGACACTCCCACTATGCACGGCTCTCCATGAGGTCTTGCCGAGCCCTGCCTGGGGGTTTCGCGCCATCGACATTCGAAAACGGCGTTACGGTCCGCGTTTTCGGCAGAGATACCTCTGCACCAGCGCCAGTTCCTCCCGTGTGTTGATGTTGAAGACGAGCCTCCGATCATGCAGGAGGAGTCGCAACTCATCCTGTGGGACGTCGAGATCCCCGGCCGTCAGGATGTTGATCCCCACCGGGCAGGCGGGTACGCCGTCGATCGATTCTATGTACTGTGTACGGCAGCCGTGCTCTCTAACAAGGTCGCGGGGAACCCACGTGGAGCATGCCGGAACGCCCGCCTGGCGCCAGGCGCCCTCGATGCTGGCGATGATCTCGGGCGCCAGGCAGGGGAGGTCGGATACGCAGGTGAAGAAGGGCGTTCCCTCCTCCTCGAGGTCTGCTGCCGCCGCATGGATATCCTCAACGTAGCCGAGCCCTTCTGCCTCATACAGGGTGATCCCCTGGGCCCGGCACCAGTTCTTGGTGAACGGTGTCTTGTGCGAGGCAACCACGACCACGTCGTGCCCTGCCGACGAGAAAGCATCGATGACGTAGGAGAGCATAGGCTTGCCGCAGATGGTGACAAGCGGTTTTTCGCCCATCCGGAGCCTCGTCCCCTCCCCTCCGGCCATGATCAGGACAAGCATGCTTCAAGTGCCTCGATGAGTTGTCTATTCTCTTCCCGGGTCCGGACAGCCACGCGGATGTGGCGGGGAAGTCCGAACGACCGGCAGTCACGGACCAGAATACCGCGTTCAAGGAGCCGCCTGACTAGAACCTCCGCATCCGTCGGGACTTCCAGCAGGATGTAGTTTGCAGATGGGGGTTCATAGGAAAGCCCAAGGTCTCTCAACCGGCCGGAGAGCCAGTCGCGCTCGCGGGCTATCCGCTCCCGCGATTCTTCAAGCCTCTCGTAGTGTCGGAAGGCCTCGATGGCAAAAGCCTCGGCGAACGCGTTGACCGTCCAGGGAAGACGGACCGTCTCTATCTTCTCGATCAGTTCTGGGGTACCGAAGGCGTAGCCGAACCGAATGCCTGGCACGGCAAAGCTCTTTGTCAGGGAACGCAGGACAAAGAGGTTCTCATGCGAGATCTCGGCGAGACTCTGGCGCGGGTCAGCGAGCTCGATGAACGCTTCGTCGAGGAAGAGGTATGATCCCTGTTTGGCATTCTCTTCAAGCACCTGGAGTACTTCCGGACGGGTGTACAGTCTTCCCGTGGGGTTGTTCGGGTTGCAGAGAAACCGAACTGCAACTCCGCGCTCCTCGGTGGTGCACCGAGCACCGGCGAGTCGGACTGCCATCTCATATTCGGCAAACGTTGGGGGTTTGATGCAGGCGGCGTCATCGGCTCCGAGCACGGCAGAACAGAACGCGCGAATCAATTCGACGGATCCGTTGCCGACGGCGATCTCCGCCGCATCCCGTCTGAACCTCCTGCCGATCACCTCTTTGAGGGTCTCATATTGGTCATCCGGATAATCCTTCAGGGTCGCCGGGTCCGGAGTCCAGGGTATTTCCGGGGGATAAGGGTTAATGTTAGCACTAAAATCAAGCAATTTTCCTCTCACCCGGGTATTGTGCCAGCGCACCCGACCGCCGTGTTCCATCCTTTCTGGGAGGTTGTCTCTCATATCAGTGGCAACTCTTTGAGGATACGTTGTCGACAACTATCAATAAAACCGTTGTGTCGGGCAGGAATTCATTTCATAAGTTTTTTATACCATACGGGTATTATTATGGCTTATCTGATGAAGTCAGACAAAAAGATTGCGATTGTCTGACAAATGGCAGACTCGCGGCTGTCATGTGTCAGATATGAGTGATTAAAATGATGGATCGGATAACTATCAGATTGCCCCGGCAGCAGGTTGAGATGCTCGAGAGGTTGGTGGAGGCTGGCGAGTTCCCCACAGTATCGGAGGCTGTGCGCTACTCGGTCAGGGCACTTCTTGAAAGGCATGGCAACCGTGTTCTCCGTGAGGCCGACCAGATTTCATTCCAGGTTTAGGAGGTATCCAATGCAGACAATCATCAATGAGGCATTGAAACATGCAGAACGCGAAAAGTATCTGAAAGCAGACCCGGCCGATGGGGAAGACGACATCCTCGGCCAACCCCGGATTGTCATCGTAGGGTGTGGCGGTGCAGGCAATAACACGATCNNCCGCCTGTACCACATGCAGGTGAGCGGCGCAGAGACGATCGCGATCAATACGGATAAGCAGCATCTGGACATGATCCAGGCCGACAAAAGGGTGCTTGTTGGCAAATCGCTCACGAAAGGCCTTGGGGCCGGTGGATTCCCGGACGTCGGCAGGCGTGCGGCTGAGATGGCCCGGCCGACTCTTGAGAGTCTCCTCTGTGACGCCGACCTGGTCTTCATCACTGCTGGTATGGGTGGGGGTACCGGCACGGGAACCGCACCGGTCGTCGCGCAGATCGCAAAGGAACAGGGAGCGATCGTCGTCGGCATGGTCAGTTACCCCTTCCAGGTCGAGAAGGCCCGGCTTCTCCGTGCGGAAGAGGGGCTTGAACAGCTCTCGGCGGCTGCCGACTCGGTGATTGTGCTCGACAACAACCGTCTCATCAAGTATGTGCCGAACCTCCCGCTCGGGCAGGCGTTCTCGGTTATGGATCAACTCATCGCAGAGACGGTCAAGGGCATCAGCGAGACGATCACGGAGCCTTCGCTCATCAATATCGATTACGCGGATGTGCGTGCTATCATGAGCAAAGGGGGAGTCGCCGTGATGCTCGTCGGAGAGAGCAAACAGCAGAACAAGGCTGAGAGCGTCGTTCACGAGTGCCTCAACCACCCCCTGCTCGATATCGACTACCGTGGGGCAACAGGAAGCCTCATCCACATCACGGGCGGGAACGACCTGACCCTCCAGGACGCCGAGGAGATCGCCAGTTCCCTGACCTACGAACTCGATCCGCACGCGGATGTCATCTGGGGAGCCCGGGTGAATAGTGAATTTGAGGGGAGAGTACGTGTCATGGCGGTCATGACCGGCGTTAAAAGTGCACAGATCCTCGGAACCCATCGTGCCTATGAACCGGTGACGCAACGGTCCAGCGCATCCGTCGGCAGGCGCATGGCAAGGGATGATGATCCGAGCGGGCATCTTATTGACTTCCTCTAATCTATCATATCCTCCTCTACCTTTTTGCGTCAAATTGCTCTCCGACAGTCTCCCTCCGGCCCACTACGAAATACTTAATAGTACAGATGACGTTTGAAATATAGACGTTCTTGTATAATCCCTCCAGCACGGGGTGTATTGTACAGGGCGCAGAACCTGTGGGTCTGCGATTGCCAGGTACCGGGGTTGAACACATGAGCAGACAGATGAATGACGGACCCGATAACGAGTCCGGGAAGCGTCTTTTCTTGTGGTATAGCCGCTACGTAAGCCTCCGGCATCCTTGCAGCGCATGGAGCGGTCCTGCTGGTGGGGATATGAGACAGGTACTGAATACCGAGGATTGGTAGAGAATGCTGAACGATCTGATTGAGAAGCGAAAGAAAGTCCTTGCGGAGTCTGAACAACACAAAGACCGGCGCAATGAATTGAATGCTCTTGCCAGCAAAAATGCCCGGGAACGTAACACCCTCAACGCACAGACCCGCGAGTTCGTCGAGGAGGCGCAGCAGCATAAGGAGCAACGGGATAAACTCAACGAGGAAGTCCAGGCGCTGAAAGACCTGAGAAACGAGTACAACGACAAGGCCAACGCACTCTTTGATGAGATAGAGGCCTTCAAGAAGGAGCACGGCAACCTTCGCAACCGGGGCATCAAAGAACTGCAGAAACAGATTGAACACCTTGAGTTCAAGCAGCAGACTGAGGTCTACAGCACCGATAAAGAGCGGGAACTGATCGAGAAGATCAAGCAGCTGAAGGCGGCGGCAAAGGACCAGGAGGCCGAACTCGAGCGGAACAAAGAGATGCGGGCGAAACTCGCTGAAGCCCGTGAGTTCCGCAGGAAGGCTTCCGAGATCCACAAGGAGGTCACCGAGAAAGCCGAGGCTGCCCAGCGGCACCACGACCTGATGGTGGAGGCGTACCGGAAGGCCGACAAGTCACGCGAGGAGGCCGACCTGGCTCACCAGCGGTTCGTTGAAGCCCAGGAGGCTGCAGACGAGGAGCACAAGCAGTTCATCGCCTGCCAGAAGGAACTTCGGGATTATGATAAGGTGATCTCGGGCCTCCGGAAGAAGACCAAGAAGACCAAAGTCACCAAAGAACAGAAGGCCGTAAGGAAAGAGGCTGAACGCGTCTTCCAGCAGTTCCGTGATGGCGAGAAGATCACGACTGATGATCTGCTCCTGCTTCAGCGTGCAAAACTCATTTAATACTTTTTTCCCACCTCTGCTGCAAATGGTTTAATACATCTGAGGCAATGTTTTATTGAATGGCAAAAGAGCGGACGCTCGTCCTCTGTATCGATCGCGATGATGATCTTGGGTTTAAAGCCCGGGTTGAAGGCCCTGTTGTTGGGAGAGAGGCATGCCTCCATGCGGCAACCTCCCTTGGTCTGGTCGATTCAGAAGATTCTGACATCAATGCCATCTTTGAGACGATTAAGATCTACGATGAACTCGTCGAGAGGGGGGAGGAGGTTGCTGTCGCCGTCATCTGCGGCAACCACATGAACCTGCTCGACGGGGACCGACGGATAGCTTCCAGCCTCGATGAGATTCTCACAGCCACAAATGCCACCTCCTGCATTCTGGTAACGGACGGTGCTGAGGACGAGTATGTCCTTCCGATCATCCAATCAAGGGTGCCGGTCAGCAGCGTGCGCAGGGTCGTGGTCAACCAGATGCCGAATCTCGAGGGGACGTATTATATCCTCAAACGGCTGCTCGACGACCCTAAGGTCTCGAAGCTCGTGCTCGTGCCGCTTGGTCTTGCCATGCTCCTGTACGCGGTGGGATACCTGCTTGGATACCCTGAGGGAGCAACCATCGTGGTCGTTGGCGTCGTCGGTACGTACCTGCTCTTCAAAGGTATGGGGATCGACGAGGTGTTTGGGTATCTCATCAATTCGCTACGCGCGTCGCTGCATGGCGGCAGGTTCACATTCGTCTCGTATATCGCCGCGATACTGCTAAGTATAGTTGGGGTAATCCTCGGGTTGACAAGTCTTCTTGAGTATTACACCTCGTTAGGGGTCTTCTTCCAGATTCTGGCGTTCATATACGGGGCTATCGTCTGGCTCACCGTGGCTGGCCTCGTCGCCTCGGTGGGAAAGATCATCGATGTCTTCCTCAATGAGCGGGAGGCCATCCGCCGGGTAGTCGCCCTGCCGTTCTTTGTCCTCGCTATAGGTGCCATCGCCTACGGTGCAAGCACTTACATCCTCTCGATCAGTGAGATCACCGGTTTCCCGATCACAGGCGATCTCGGTGTGCGCTATATCATCTTTGCCACGCTCGGTGGGCTCTTCTGCGCCTTCTTTGGCGTTTATCTCCAGTCGCTTTTAAGCAGGTGGAGAGATGAGCGCGAGCCGGTTCTGCTGAAGAGAGGCGCGTGAGTTGCGCTCTCGCTTATCGACGAAGTGGTGAATGAAGAGCAGACTGGTTCTGGTGGCGTTTTGTGCGCCGGCATTTATCTAATTGGGCAAAGCGACCCTGGCATTCAGGTCGGGGAGTTGCCCTGTCATTTCCACAACGGCGACGGCCCAACTCTTCCTGGCTGATATACCAAAGGGCCACTCCTTGGGCTGAAGAGATACTGATGTTGTCATCGGGCCGTGCGGTGATGGCGACAACTATCTCTGATTGACGTCTGAATCTCTTGGTCTCCCTGTTTGAGTGGTATGGATATCGACACCGGGGCCAGCCTAGACCGCCTCTGCCGTGAGATTGCAGCATCTCCGAAAAATGATGGCCGCGCCCTAGTGGGAGATTGGGCTCATGGCTGCAGGATGGACGAGCGGCGAGCGGCGGTCGCACCGGTGCCGATAATCGATCGTACACACTACCTGCAGCACCCCCGTGCCCTAACCAGCAGTTGACCCTACCTTCGGGTTGTTAAGCGAAGTATCCAAACCCTTCGGGGAAGGTACTGATATTCTCGTAGCGCTTGGTATCCTGCGGAGTGATAACGGTGAGCGAGGGAATGGTCACGCCGAACCGGTGTGCGGGGAACCAGTATGATCCCTGTCCGTAGTCCTCCGAGACGTTATCCACATACACCTCGATGCGGTTGAGGTCAAGGTGGTCAACTCTGGCATCGTCGAAGTTCAGTATGGTGAGTGCCTTCTGCCTCAAATCCGATTTCCCAAGGAGGAGAACAAGGAAACTGATGCCTCCATCGATCGTATAATTCATGGTTATGGAGGCATCTGCTCTCTCCAGCTGGATGGTGACATCTTTGACTGCAATGTAACTGTACCGCTCTTCCCCCTCTGCCGCTGCGGGTGCGAAGAGAGCAAAGACCAGCATCAGCACCATGCTGATTGTCACCCATTTCATACTACAAAGGTTATAGAGGGGTTCATAAAACCTTTATGGTTACTCCTGCATGGGAAAGGCAATATGCGGGATATTTGTCGGATCGCCCTCGAAAGATTGGGCTTTAACCACCGGCAACTTGCAGCGAGGAGAAGGCGCGCCGAAACGAGCTGGCGCGATCCGGATCAGTCAAGGAGCATAGTATACACTCTTTGACGGCAGATCAAAAAGATGATTTGAGACCCTACTTCGTCTGAGCCAGGATGATCTCGATACTTGAGACGTTTGTCTTACCGGTATCGGTGTCGATCATCTCGGTCGATGTGAAGATCTCTTTCTTGTTCACGTTCTCCAGGAACCGGTTGAGGGCGATCTCCGCTGTGTCGACTGCCCGTGAGATAGCCTTCCCCCGAGCTTTAATAGCGACCTCCTCCGCTCCGTTGTTGAACTGGGTGACCACCGCGAGCACGTAGTTCATGACTGGTTTGTTTCCTACGAATACTGTGTTGTCTTTAATCATTAGCCCACCTCGTCTAAAGGTACTTCCTCGAGTATATCAGCTCTGCGTTGAGGACGGATGCGCCTGCAGCCCCACGAATGGTGTTGTGGCCAAGTGCAACAAACCGTAATCCTTCGCGGATTCTCCCGACGGACACCGTCATGCCCCGCCCCCGGTTACGGTCGAGCCGTGGCTGCGGGCGGTCAGGCTGGTCGAGGAGCTCAACTGCCTTTGCTGGCTGTAAGGGTAGATTGCTTAAGGGAGACTTAAAGGTTGCGTAAGCTTTTTTCACTTCATCGACCGACGCCTTTACGTCGACCCAGACCGCAATAGTGTGCCCGTCGATTACCGGGACCCGGTGGCAGCTTGCACTCACCCGGAACGGGGCGGGGATCACTTCGGAACCGTTGAAGGTACCCATGATCTTGAGCGTCTCAGTCTCCATCTTCTCCTCTTCGGAGCCGATGTAAGGAATGATGTTGTCATAGATCTCCATGGCTGAGACGCCGTTAAATCCGCCTCCCGAGATTGCCTGCATGGTTGCTGCACGCACATCATGGAACTCAAATTCTCTGAGGGGTGCAAGGGCCAGTGAAAGGACGATCGTGGAGCAGTTTGGGTTGGTCACGATGAATCCATCACGTCCCCGGTCCCGCTGGACATCGATCAGGCCCAGGTGATCCGGGTTGACTTCCGGGATCACCAGCGGAACGTCCGCGTCCATGCGGTGCGACCGCGCATTGCTGCAGACGCCGATGCCTGCATCAGCGATCTCCGTCTCAAGGGAGGTTGCTACATCGGCAGGCAGTGCCGAGAAGACAAGGTCGCAGTCTTTGACGCTCTCGACGGTTGTGGGAGTGACAATGATATCACTGACGCTCTCCGGGTATGGCGCATCAAGGCGCCAGTTGACCACCTTGCCGTAGGGCTTTCCTGCACTCCGTTCCGATGCGGTGAGTGTCTTGAGATTAAACCAGGGATGATCCGCCAAAAGCTGAACGAAGCGTTGTCCAACCGCTCCTGTGGCACCAAGCACTCCTACATTAATCATAGATAAAGTATCTGTAGTGTAGGAGGTATTAAAAGAGTATGTTTTTTTATTCCATCGATATGGCCTCAGATGGGCACTCATCGACGCAGGTCTCGCAGTCGACACAGAGATCGACATCGACCTTTGCTTTGCCGTCTTCCATGGTTATGGCGGCAGCCGGACAGACGTCCACACAGGTCTCGCAGGCGGTACACTTCTCAATATCAACAATTGCTGGCACTTCTGTTCCTCCGAATGTACATAGGTTATAAGTGTATTAAAAAATAGATTTCGCCTCTCCACTATATTCCGAGAACATCCTGCATGGAGTAGATGCGCGGCTCTCTGCCGACGACCCATCGTGCGGCCCGGACCGCACCCTGTGCGAATATCGCCCGGTCGTAGGCACGGTGAGAGATCTCGATGCACTCAAAGTTCCCTGCAAAGAGGACTGAATGGTCCCCGACGATATCGCCGCCGCGGATGACGTGCACCCCGATCTCGCCCTTCCGCTCGGTCTCGCCGACGCGGCCGTAGACCTTCTCGCGGTTCCCGAGTTCCTGGTCGAGGATCTCAAGGATTGTCTTTGCGGTACCGCTCGGGGCGTCCTTTTTGTGACGGTGGTGGGCTTCCGTGACCTCGATATCGTAGTCACCGAGCTCGCGGGCTGCCTCCCGGACGAGTTTCCAGAAGATATTGACGCCGACGGAGAAGTTGCTCGAGATCACCGCGGGGACATTCCCCTCAATGGCGGTCCTGATTGTCTCCCGCTGCTCCGGGGAGAACCCTGTCGTCCCGACGATGAGTGCCACGTTGTTTTGAGCGGCTATCTTGATGTTCTCGACTGCAGCGGCTGCAATGGTGAAATCAATCAGGACGTCGGGCTTCTTCTCTTTGAGGAGTTCATCGAGCTTCTCAGCGGGGACTACTTGCGTCCCGTACAATGTTCCTTCTCGTATATCGATACCGCCGACGAGCTCCATGTCGGGAGATTCGTCGACGATCCGGCCGATTGTGGTGCCCATCCTTCCCAGGGCGCCGGATATGACTACCTTAATCATGGTTCATCAGCACTCTTCTCAGTTGTTCGGTCTTTGCCTCGTCGAGTTCGTCAAGCGGCAACCGGACCGGTCCGGAGGCCATTCCGCAGAGTTCCACTGCTTTCTTCACGGGGATGGGGTTTGTGTCGACGAACATCGCCCGCATAAGCGGGGCGAGTTTGTAGTGCAGATCCTGCGCACGGGCGAGATCTCCCGCCCGGAATGCCTCATACATCTCCACCATCCGGCCGGGGTCGATGTTTGCGGCAACCGAGATCACGCCCGCCCCACCTATGGCAAGGACGGGAAGCGTCATTGCATCGTCCCCCGACAGCACGATGAAGTCCTCGTCCTGGGTCTCCTCGATGATCCGGGAGATCTGGGTGATGTCGCCGCTGGCCTCTTTGATCCCGACGATGTTTGGGTGTTTTGCCAGTTCAGCCACCAGGTCGGGCTGAAGGTTCTGCCCCGTCCGGCCCGGGACATTATAAAGGACGATCGGGAGATCGAGGTCGGCGAGTTTCGTAAAATGCTTGATGAGCCCGGAGCGGTTCGGCTTGTTATAGTATGGGCTGATGACGAGAGCCCCGTCCGCGCCTGCATCTTTTGCCGACCGGGTCAGGCGGATTGCCTCTGCGGTGTTGTTTGACCCAGTCCCTGCGAGTACCGGTACCCGCCCGTCGACGACCTCGACGGTCTTGCAGATCACCTGTTCGTGCTCCTCGAACGTGAGCGTAGCAGACTCGCCGGTCGACCCGCAGGGAACGATGCCGTGGACCCCCTGTTTGAGCAATGACTCGATGTTGGACTGCAGTCCTTCAAGATCAAGACTCAGCTTGGAGTCCCGGTGAAAAGGAGTAATAATTGCCGGAAGGATTCCCTCAAACATATAGGAGGTTTATCGCTTCTTGGTATTTATCTTTCTTGAGATGTATCCGGCGACCCTGTTCCGGACGTACTTGCTCTCAATTACGGCAACTTCAGCGACGGCGTGCTTATTCTCTTCAAAGTCTCCGCTGAACTTCTCACGGTGCTTGACGAGGAGTTCTTCACCGAGGTTCTTGATATACGATGGTTTTATTCCCATGTGGACCTTCCTCTACAATTGTGCATACGTAATGCGATTTGACAGTTTAAGAATATTTTGTGCGACCATGACCGGATCCTCACCAAAGAACCTGATCATCGGCTCTTTTCCCACGGCTCCACGGTCGTAGATGACATCGGGTACGCCTTCCTTGCAGCAGGAGGCAACGCCCCAGTCCATCGTCTGCACACCCGGCGGTTCTTTTTCCCGGTCAAAAGAACAGACCTCAAAGAGGAGGTTGTCGAGTTCCGGGAGGATTGCCTCAGAGAAGCGGATGTTCGCCGCGCTCCGGACCCGCCGGTCGAAGCGCATGGCCGTGAGGACGGTCCGGGCTACGTGATCGCTTGCGCCGAACGCGACCTCTCCGACGGGGTGGACCCAGTCTTTGAGCCTCACGATCCGGCCGAGGACTGCGGCTACGTCGTCCTTGCTCCGCGCGTCGGGCAGGGCGTAGGCAATGTTCATCCCTACCTCCGGGATGAGCCGGACGTCCATTCGTTCGGCAAGAAGCCTTACTGCCTCGTTTAAGCGGTTAATCACTCTCTCGCGCTCTTCGTCCGTCATGGTCGTACCACTCACTCTTTTCGTGATATATGGATTGCGGCTAGATGAGACCGAGATCGCTACGGACCTCTGCGAGCCCGGCTATCGCGAGGCGGTAGAACGTCTCCAGGTCCATGAGCGACTCGATCATCCGGATTCGTTCTCGCTCGCATCCGGCGGCAAACGACTTCTCCTTGAACTTCTTCTTCACCGTCCGTGGGGTGACCTCATCGATGGCGCCGCCCTTCACCAGGGCGCAGGCGATGATCAGGCCTGAAGCGCTGTCGGCCGCCTGAAGCGCGAGCTCGACCTGGCTCTCGTAGTCAGAGGTGAGCATATGGTTGTGGCGCCGGACGATCTCGGCGATACTCTCCGGGACGCCGTTCTCGATGAGGATCCGGGCGCCCTCGATACCATGCCGGTCCATATCGCCGCCGACGAGGTCGTAGTCGATGTCGTGCAGAAGACCGACGATCTCCCACGTCGCGGCATCCTCGCCGAGGTGCTCTGCGACCTTTCGCATGATCGCCGCCGTGGCATGGCTGTGTACGATATGCGACGGCGACGTTACGTAACGCTCGAGCAGGGCCTGTGCCTCGTCTCTCTTCATGCGGGAAGGGTTGTCAATCGCAGGGTATAAGGTTGTGGCCTTCTGCACTGGCCCGGGCACGAGATGGGGGATAGATAGAGATATACCTCCCGATATCCCATCTTCAGTACATGAATCTACGGGTCCTTGAGGTGCTTGCCGCGTTCGGGTGTCTTGCACTCTTTATCCTGCTGCTGGTAGTGCTGCCCGGGCTGATGGTGGGGATGGAGGGGTTGTCGTATATCATCGCGCTGATCGTCTTCATCGCCGTCCTTAGCACTGCAGGCTATATGATCGATAAGGTGGCCGCCTGAGCGGCTCCACACAATTTTATCCGTGCTTTCTTTCCGCATCGGAGTGCCTTTTGGGGCGTAAAGATCGTCGTGGTGGCGATACGGTTTTTTTATGCTGAATCGAGAAGGCTGTCATGACCCGTCTGCCGTTCGTCGCACCGACCTGCACTCTTAGAGTCTTCGAACTCCTTCCCCGAGGATAAGCCGCACCTTGGGGTTTTACGATCTATGGGTGATGGATGGAAGATCTGCCGCTCTTTTCGTGCGGCAACAACTATCCGAACGGCTACCCTGGTTGTTCAGCGGGTAAAAGGGAGGAGCGGTGCAGGTTTCGCTCCACCGGGCTACAGGATCATCATCGATGGTGGGGCGCCGGGGTCATTCCAGCGGCGCGCCCACGTAGGTCTCCGGCACCTGGATCTTTATGCTGTAAGAGTCGATGCACCGGGTATTGATGACGAAGTAGTAGTCGCGGTTCCCCTCGTAGAATGTGTTCACCCACTGTTTTTCCCGAAGATCCGGCTCGCCCTTCGTCCCGAGGAAGTCGGCGAAGTTGAGCGTGACGATCCTGACGAATCGGTTCGGGTCCTGTGCGTCCATGACCTGGCAGTTGAAGAAGGGGATCTCGTCGTTTGAGGTCGTGATATCGGAGTAGTCGAGCCGCCACATCGGGGACGGGATGCGGACAACCCCGGTCGTCCCCGATCCCTTGCCGTCGATCGTCGCGTAGGTCACCCACCGGGTGATGCCGGGCGCGGCCCCGGGCGGCGGGGTGGTCAGATTCTGATGGATCGTCTTCCCAGTCGGGATCTGATAGGTCGCGCGGTCGACAAACCCGATATTCTGCGGCTTCCCGTCCCAGGTTGGGACCGGGGTTGGGGTCGGCACCGTGGTCGCGGGGGGCACCGTGGGCGTCCACACCGGAGTGATGGTCGGTTCAGGATCTCTGGCGCCCCATGGTCCCGGGCCCTCACCGTTCATCGCTGGTTTGATCACCAGGGCTATCACGAGAACCACTGCGATAGCCAGAACAACATACATAAAATCTTTTTTTTCTGTCATACTCTGCTCCTGCTTTGTTATTGGTTTAACTCCATTTTTTCGGCCCCGCCCGGCCATCCGCCAGCACATATCGATATGTGCGAGGCAAAATTCCGCGCGGAAATAATATTTCCACAAATGCGCTGATTTGTGAACCTATTTTTCTTATCCATTAGTTTTGCACTTCCGGCTAAAAATACTTGCCTCTTGGCTCTTGGAGCCAGCAAACCCTTGGTTACATCTATCTATTAATTGAATAACTCCGTATAAAACCCATATCAAATTGAATAAATTTTTATAGGGGTTTATGCATATACTCCAAAGAACCGTATCGGTTCGGGTGAGTCACTCCCCCGGACCTCGGTAAATGGAGGAAACGCTTTATGATTAAAATGGTGAGAAACGAAGACGCATTCACCGGTCTCGAGGCCGCGATCGTCCTGATCGCGTTCATCGTCGTGGCTGCAGTCTTCTCGTACGTAATGCTCGGTGCTGGGTTCTTCGCGACCGGCGAGGCGCAGAGAGCTGTGGGCACGGGCGTGGCACAGGCGAGTTCGAACCTTGAGCTGTCCGGACCGGTCATCGTGGCGGCATCAAACACGGATGACGAAGTGGCAGAGATCAGCTTCTTCCTGCGGCTTGCTGCCGGTGGAGCATCGGTGGACATGAAGAAGGTGACCTTCACCGTCTCGACGACCGGTGGCATGGAGACCTACACATATGGTAATGTGACGCCTGAATGGTATGCGAGTGGGAATGTCCAAGACGCCGACAAGAAGAACGACATGCTCGAGAGG
>NZ_LFRO01000017.1:0-13528 GCF_001512385.1 Methanoculleus sp. DTU007
TTGAGCTGGACGATGTACTTGAATACCAGCGCGATGATCGCGCCTTCGATGATGGCGAGCGGAACCTGGGTGACGGCGAAGATCGCGGCGAAGGCCGTGAACGCCCCGAAGAACCCTGTCGTTCCCGGGAACGCAAGCGCAAGCTGGATCGAGGTGACGACGTAGGTGACGAGGTCCGCGAGGGCTGCGGCGCAAAAGACCGTCGCGTAGGTGTTTGCACCCGCCCGGGTCCCGGCTTTATAGATGAGGTAGGCGACGGCGGGCCCCGCGATCCCCATCGAGAAGACGTTCGCCCCGAGGGTGGTGATCCCGCCGTGGGCGAGGAAGACCGCCTGGAAGATGAGGACGATCAGGCCGAGGACGGCGGCGATGCAGGGGCCAAAGAGGATGCCGCCAAGCCCCGTCCCCGTGGGATGGGAGCAACTCCCGTTGAACGAGGGGAGTTTGAGCGAGGAGAGGACGAAGACGAATGCGCCTGCGACCGCAAGAAGCGGCAGGGCTTCTCGTTTCTCTTTGACGAGCCTGTCGAGTTGGTACAGTCCGATGACGATGAAGGGCAGGGAGACGAGGAACCAGATCTCCCACCAGGGGCTTGGTAAGAATCCTTCCATGATGTGCATGATGATCACCCGACCGCCCTCCTGGCGGTGCAATCAAATTAATTTGTTATAACTAAAAATATTTTTGATATATGCTGGTTATTCTCCCTCATATTTATCTTCTGCGGTATTGATGAGTACTGGAACGCTATGCGCCCGATTCCACGAATCGTCATCGCGGGAACCCACAGCGGCTGCGGCAAGACCACGCTTGCAAGCGGCCTGATGGCGGCGCTCACCGCCCGTGGGCTCGCCGTCCAGCCCTTCAAAGTGGGCCCGGATTTCATCGATCCCACGCATCACTCGGCCATCTGCGGCCGGACGTCCCGCAACCTCGATCCCTATATGATGGGAGAGGCGGGAGTACGGGAGACGTTCGTCCGTGCCTCCGCCGGGGCGGATATCGCCGTCGTCGAGGGTGCGATGGGGCTCTTCGACGGGCTTGAGGGGACCGATACCGCGAGCACGGCGCACGTCGCAAAGATCCTCGACGCCCCGGTCATTCTCGTGGTCGATGCAGGGGGTGCGTCGCGGAGCGTCCACGCCATGACCCAGGGCTACGCGGGGTTCGATCCGGCTGTCCGGGTCGCCGGAATCATCCTTAATCGGATCGGGAGCCCCCGCCATCTTGCCATGATCGAAGAGACGAAGAGCCTCCCGATCTACGGCGGGATCCCGCGGAGAAGGGATCTTGCGGTCGAAAGCCGGCACCTCGGGCTTGCGATGGCGGCCGAGACCGAGGCGATGGCACGGTTCGGTGCGGTGGTGGAGGAGACGTGCGATCTCTCCGGGATCCTGGACCTCGCCCGGTCGGCCCCGCCCCTTCCGGTGCCTCCGGATGTCCCCACCCGACCGGATGCAGGTGTCCGTATCGGCGTCGCCAATGACGCGGCGTTCTGTTTCTACTACCGCGACAACCTCGACCGGCTCGTGAGGGCCGGGGCGGACCTGGTCTTCTTCTCACCTCTGACGGATCGGCTCCCGGACGTGGACGCTCTCTACCTCGGGGGAGGCTACCCGGAACTCCACGCCGGGGCGCTTGCGGCCTCCCGGTGCCGTGAGGACGTGCGGCGGGCGGTCGGCGACGGCATGCCGGTCTACGCGGAGTGCGGGGGGCTCATCTACCTCACCGAGCGGCTTACGACCGATGAGGGTGATTTCCCGATGGCGGGCGTCCTCCCGGCGTCGGCCGCGATGACGAAACGCATCCAGGGGCTTGGCTACGTGGAGGCCCGGGTGGTCGGCGGGGCACCGGTGCTTGCACCGGGCTCCTCGTTCCGGGGCCACGAATTTCACTACTCGCGTCTCGATTGCGCTCCCGATGCACGGTTCGCCGTCGAACTCCTCCGCGGCCGGGGAATCGACAACGGCCGTGACGGCCTTTCCGTGCAGAACGCGGTCGGACAGTACACCCACGCCTACTTCCCGGAAGGCTTTGCTGAACGGTTGGTCCGAGCGGCCGTGGCATACCGGCGGGCGTAGAGTGCTCTGCACAAAAAAGAGGGTTTAGGAGGCGGTACTGGGGACGACTATGACCTCTCCTGTCGCTCCTGATGTCTGTGAAGTGTAGGTGTAGTTCCCTGTGGCCCTGAAGTTGTGGGCGAACGAGTTACCCGGCTGAAGCAGCCCGGAGTCAAAGAAGCCAGTTGAATCGGTCGTTGCTGTGACGGTCTGGTTTACCGTACCTTCATTGATCCAGCCTACCGTGGTCCCCGTGGGTACGGTGATCGAGCTCGGGCTAAACCCGCTGTCGGTGATGGAGACGATCTCATCAGCGACGGCAGCCGCCGGCGGTGCCGGCGGTGTCTCTGTTACATTCGCGGCGGAAGTCGTCGTCGGGGTCTCACCCCCGACAGGTGTCGTCACTGTTCCTGCGGGTGTCTCNNGTCTCGGTCTCTATCGGTGTCGTTACTGTTCCTGCGGGTGTCTCGGTAAGTCCCGGCGTAGCGCCGGGGGTCACCGTCTCGTTACCCGCTGGCTGTACACATCCTGCGATCATGATGCTCGCGATCACCATGAGGGCAAGGATACCAAACACTTTCTTCATGCGGTGGACGATGTTGCTTGGCGTAAATAAACTTTATCCTCCCTCTGAAAACGAAAATTCGGGGCGTAAAAACCTCGTTGGTGTGCGTCGTCTTCCCGCAGTAACGTTGGGTTGATGCAGAGAGCCTTTTAGGTATTATGCCGCACGAGAAGAGTCCGTTCCTTTACCCCCGGGCTGTCCGACCGTATTGACGATCCATCATTATGCTGCCCGCTCTCCGATGGAACACCCCCTCTCCCCGGGATCGATGGCTGGTGAAAGCATGTTCTGGTGTGAACTGCCCCGAGTCCGGCCGATACCCACTTACGCTGCCGTTGGGTCGCTTTCCCAGAGGCCCAGCCGGTTCTGCTCGGTATCCTCGCAGATGACGAAGTAGCCTCTCCCTGGAACCGCCCTCTTTGGGATCACGACCCTTCCTCCCGCCTTCTGGACCCGGGCTGCGTATTCCTCGACGGAGGGGACCCCGATGAAGACCGTTAGCGGCTCGCCGGCGTGGGCCCGGGGAATGATCTCGCCGCCTACCCCTCCGGTCTCGATCTCGAGATACCCCTCCTGCTCCATTCCGGGAAACGGTCTTATCCTCCAGGCGAAGACGTCCTCATAAAACGTCCGCGCCCTGCCGGTATCGCCGGCAGGGATGTTGAACCAGACTATTTTCGGCATATGGATACCTCCGGCTCCTGGTAGGATACCGGACGGATAACTCTTTGGTTCCTCGGTGAAGGTTTTATATCGCAAAGACCGGATAGGATAGCCCATGGAGGGGCTCATGAAGCGCCGGTTCGGAAGGACCGGGCAGGAGGTCACCCGGGTGGGGCTCGGGGGAGAGGGGGTTCTCCGGACCTACGGACGGCATGCGGAGGCAAAGGCCGTCATCACCGAGGCTCTCAATCAGGGGATCACCTACTTCGACTCGGCGAGGGTCTATGCGGGGAGCGAAGACTACTACGGGGAGGTCTGGGGGAGCCGCCCGGATCTCAGAGAACGGGTCTTTTTAGCCAGCAAGTCGGCAAGCCGGCAGCACGCCGATGCAGAGATGGATCTCCAGATGACCCTCCAGAGGATGAAGATCGAGACCCTCGACCTCTGGCAGATCCACGATGTCAGAACATTTACCGATATCAGGGATCTCGAGGGTTCTGACGGCGCCCTTGAGGCGTTCATCGAGGCGAGGGATTCCGGCATCGTCCGGTACATCGGGGTGACGGGGCACCACGACCCCGACGTCCTCTCGCATGCGGTGGAGGCCTGGCCGATTGACGCCGTGATGATGCCGGTCAACCCTGTCGAGGGCGCACCCGGCGGGTTCCTCTCGTCAACCCTCCCGGCCGCACGGGAGCAGGGGGTCGCGGTCATCGGGATGAAGGTGCTTGGAGGATCGCACTACCTCTCCTCCGATGCGGGGGTGACGGCGGAGATCCTCGTCCGCTACGCCCTCGCCCAGGACATCACCGTCGCAATCGTCGGGTGCTCGACGCCTCTCGAGGTTCAGGCGCTTGCTGCCGCCGCACGGAAGGGCCCCCTTCCCGATGAGGAAGCAGCGGCGCTCGTTGAGGCGTTCCGGCCCTACGCCCGCGAGCTCGCGTACTACCGGGAACCCATGTGAAGGGGCTCCGGCGAAAAACCTTTTCCGCTATCGATATACGCTGACGGTACCTACCTAACGGTGGGAGGGGAGCGGCGCCACACCGACGGCGGCAGCCGCGTGGAGAGGAAAGACCGTGACTGCCAGGGATCTGCTACACCGCATTGCCGCATCGCCGGACGTCATTCTCGTGCTGGTCGTGCTCGTCATCTTCATGGATATGATGATCTACGGCCTTCTTATCCCGATCTTTCCACAATACGCACCCCGTTTCGGGGTGGACGAATCGGTCATCGGGATGGTCTTTGGGACCTACGCCGCCATGCTCCTCCTCTTCTCCATTCCAATGGGCCTCCTCTCCGATCGGGTGGGGCGCCGCCCCCTCATCGTCGTCGGGATGCTCCTCCTCGCCCTCGCGACGGCACTCTTCGGGTTTTCGACGACGATAACGCATCTCTTCATCGCCCGGACTGTTCAGGGGATATCGGCCGCAGCCACCTGGTCTGCCGGGCTTGCACTCCTTGCCGATACCTGCGACCCGGCGAGGCTCGGGGAGAGGATGGGTATCGCTCTTTCGGCCGTCGGGTTCGGGACGATCGTCGGGCCGGTCGTCGGCGGGCTGCTCTTCGAGTACCTGGGCTACACCGCGACCTTCCTCGTCCCGGCGCTCCTCGCCGCCGTCGTCGGCCTCGTAGTCTTGGCTATCCCGGTGCCGACCTGCAGACAGGACCGCTCACCGATGCTGCCGTCGGGTGCCCTCCTTCCGCTGGCCGCCTGTGCCGCCGCGATCGTTGCCGCCTCCTGGACCTACGGCGTCATCGACCCTTACCTGCCGGTCTACCTGCATGACACATTTGCAGCATCCCCGGCGATGATCGGGCTTGTCTTTGCGGTGCTCGCGGTCGCGACCATCCTCGCCCAGCCGGTCGCAGGAAGAATCTACGACCGGTATGGGGGGAGCCGCTACCTCATCGGCGGAGGACTCTCCTTCTCCGGGGTTGCGATCCTCGCCGCCGTACAGGCTCCTGCCCTCATGCTCACCGTCGCCGCCGTCTTCGTACTGGGGGTCTTTCTGAGCTGCGCCCTGGTTCCGGTGATGCCGATCCTCTCCGGCATCTATCGCGATCACGGCTCGCAGGGCGCTGCTTATGGTATCTACAACACCTTCTACTCCGTGGGTCTTGCGGCCGGACCGTTCGCGGGCGCTGCTCTCCTTGGTTCGTTGCCGTTGCCGGCGATCTTTCTTTCGCAGGCGGTCTTCCTTGCCATCGTGGGAGTTTTAATCTGGATCCTTATAGGGCGGCTGCATTGGCGGTGAACGCTACGTTCTTCTGCTCCCGACCCAAAGGGTACCAGACTTACCGAGGATCCCATGTCGCTAGAACCCTGCCGCCGCCACGCCCCGGAACTGCTGATCATCTTCTTCGGCCTCCTCACCCTGATTGCGGCCTTCGGGGGAGTCGGCGGGGAGGTGGGCTCGTTTCTTGCCGCAGCGCTCGATGTATCAGTCTTTGTCATCCTCGCGATGCTTGTCTATCTCGCGAGGATCCGGCACCCTGCGTTCCGGTGGATTGCGGTCCTCTGGCTCCTCCTCATCATCGGGGGGTTTGCGCTCGCTGCGGCCGGTTTTGGAATCCTCGCGATCGTCCCGGCGGATGTGCTCGAAGCCGATGAACCCGATATCGATGCGGTCGATCTCGGCCTGGCTGCAGAGGTGGCTCTCCTTCTCCTCGGCGTCCTTGCGGCAGGGAGCGTAAGCCTCGTCGGCCTCTCACGCCGGTTCCGGGTATGGCTTGCGGGGTACCTCCCGTTCGACCCGGACTCGCTGCTTCATACGGTTGCGCTCGTGGTCATCCTTGCGATGATCCTCATCCCGCCGGTCCCGCTCCTGGTCTCCGGGGGTCCGCCGTTCCTCTCGCAGCCCATCCTCGATCTCCTGTTCGAGTCCGGGGACCTCCTCGCGGAGTCGGTCACGCTGAATGCATATACCCTCTTCTGGACGCTCATCGGTTCGTTCTTCATCGCCGGGGCTTGCGTCCGCCGGACCATCCCCGAGACCCTGGACCGGCTCGGGCTCGTCCGGCCGACGGGAAGGGAGATCCTTCTTGCCATCGGTGCGGCAATTCTACTCGTGGTCGCGTTCCACTTCATCGACCCGGCGCTCGCCGCTCTGGTGGGCTGGCTCGGCATTCCGGTCACCGACGAGGAGGCCGTCAACCTCCTCTTTGCAGGCACTCTCACCCTGCCCGGGATCATCGCGGCGTCCATAGCAGCGGGGTTTGGCGAGGAAGTGAGTATCCGCGGCCTGCTCCAGCCCCGGTTTGGCATCCTCATCCCGGCGCTCCTCTTTGCGTCGCTCCACGCGTTTCAGTACAGCTGGGACGGCCTCATCTCGGTCTTTATGGCGGGGATCGCTTTCGCGTACATCCGGCAGTACGCGAACACCACGACATCGGCGATCACGCACACTGTCTACGACCTGGTGCTCTTTGCTCTGATGATGCTCGGGATATCGTTTTGACGTGGAGATCCCGGATGTTTCTCTCCTTGCGCCAGGATGTATAGGCGGCCGGACCCTCTGTCCACCGGATAGCTTCGCCGCCCGGGAGCCCGCCGGTATACCGCCTGGGATCTCACTGGACGCAAACTACAACAACAGTAACAAAAACAATAGCGCTGAGGGGGAGATTTGAACTCCCGAGGGGCTCAACGCCCCACGGGCTTTCCAGGCCCGCGCCTTACCGGTCTAGACTACCTCAGCACAGAATGTGCATCATTAGTTGGCGGGATACTCTATTAATAATATCTCCTGGAACGCCCCTCTCACTCTCTTGCGTGCACCTTCCAGCCCCTCGGATAGGTGCCGGGCCGCATCAGAACGGTGGAGGGGGCGATGACAAATCCGGGGGAGCCGGGTTTTACCTTCGCAGAACTGACGAGGGCTTTCCCGAGCCCGACGAGCTCGCCGCGCTGCGTCATGATCGCGACCGTCTCGCCCTTCCCAAACCCGCCCACCAACTCCCTGATCCCCACCCCGGCGAGGATCGCGCCGCGGCAGACGGCGTCGACCGCGGTATCGCGGATGACGACTTTTGGGAGGTCCGCGACGGCGGCCTCCGGTGGTAGGATCATCCGCCGGAGGGGTGCGGGGTTGCCGTCCCGGGCCTCTCCTGCGGCATCGGCGAGTTCATGGAGCGTGACGGCGGCAGCCTCGTCGAACGGGCCCGAGCGTATCCGCCGGAGTTCTTCCATGTGGCCGCAGGTCCCTATGGCGTAGCCCATATGGATGCAGAGCGTCCGGATGTAGGTCCCGGCGTCGCACCTGACCCGGAAGAGGACGAGCCGGCCTTCCATATCGAGGATCTCGAGCTCATGGATCTTTCGGATCCGGAGGCTCCGCTTGACTGCGCTCTTCTTGGGCGGCCGCTGGTAGATCCGGCCGACGAACTCCGCCGCAACCCGGTCGACGTCCTTGCGGTCCGCGTCGCCATGGAGCCGCATCAGACAGACGTACTCCTTGTTGTGAGAGAGGAGGACTGGGGCGAGCCGGACGGCGTTGCCGAACATGACGATGAGCACGCCTGAGACCTGTGGGTCGAGCGTCCCGGCGTGGCCGACCCGCCGCCCGAGGATATCCCCGACCCAGGCGGTCACCTGGTGGCTGCTCGGCCCCCGGGGTTTGTCGATGACGACGATCCCGGATTCGGGTATGATCTCTTCCTCTCCGTTCAACGCTCTCACCGGCTCTCCAGGTAGCGGTTCAGTGTCTCAAGGGTTCCTGCAAGCGATCCGTCTCCGACGACCGCCGGGGGGTGCCCGCCGGCCCGCATGGCATCGGCGGTGATCTCGCCGATGGCGAGGAGGAGGAGGTCGTCGCGGGGCTGCCACCGGGCCTCGCGGTAGGACATCGCGCTCGTGAAGAGGACTGCGTCGGCGTCATCAAGCGCAAGTTCGGTCCCTGTGGGGACGAGGGCATAGACCCGCTCCTCCCTGACCTTCCCTCCCGCTGCGGTGATCGCCTCGAGGAGGCGCGGGTTCGGGACGTCGGCCCGCGGGATCCCGATCGTCCGGCCCCGGAGCCAGTCGCCGAGGTAGGGGACGAAGTCCCGGGAGTAGAACGAGGGGAGAACCTCCGCCTCGATCCCGGCCTCCCTGAGGACTTCGGCGGTCTTCGGCCCGATTGCGATCACCCGGGGCCAGCGCTCAAGCCTCGGTCCGACGATTGCGGCGGGAAGAGCGCTTGAGAAGAAGAGGCAGTCGAACTCGCCCCGGTGGACGGCCTCGACGAATGAAGCGACGCGTTCGGGCCGCAGTTCCGCCCGAAGGGGCGAGACCGTGTAGCAGTCGTGACCATAGGTTGCGCAGAGGGCGCGGTCGCCCGCTGCCTTGTCTTCGAGCCGGGTGATGGCGATCTTCATCGTTACAACCTTCGCCCCGGTGGAATATGACTGTATCGGGCGATGCAATTCGGTTGATTTATCCCCAACCGCTCTGACCGATATTTTGTGTGCTCATAAGTATTCTGCTCGGGGCCGCGGTCGGGATCGGTTGCGGCGCCGTGAGCGGTCTTGTACCCGGGATCCATGCAAACACCGTGGCGGGTCTTCTCCTATCGCTCCAGGCGCTGCTGCTCGCCTGGTTCGACCCGGTGTTCATCGCCTCTGCGATGTTTGCCACGCTTGTAGCGCATACGTTCCTCGACAACGTCCCGGGCACCTTCCTTGGCATCCCGGATGCCGACACCTCGCTTGCGGTCCTCCCGGCGCACGCCCTCTGCCTCGATGGTCGGGGTGAGGAGGCCGTCCGGATATCGGCTCTCGGGAGCGCTCTTGGTGTCGTCCTCTCCCTCCCGCTCGCGCTCGCCTTCGTCCTCGTCCTCCCGGCGCTCCAGCCGGCGATCGACTGGGGGATTGGTCTTGTCATCCTCGCGGTTGCGGGCTACCTCATCGTCGTCTCCGAATCTCCCGGCTGGGCGTTCGCGGTCTTTTCGGTCTCCGGGGTTCTCGGACTCTTCTCGCTCGGCTACTCATTCCTCGCCTGGTCGACGGGCGGGGAGTCCGGGGTGCTGATGCCCCTCCTCTCGGGGCTTTTCGGGATCGCGGTCCTCCTCCAGGCATCGCACGGGGCGATGCCGGTGCAGCACTTCTCGGGGATCGATCTCCCGCCGGGTGCGCTCCGGCGGGGCTCTCTCCTCGGCTCGGCTGTCGGAGCCCTCGTCGGCTGGCTCCCGGGCCTCTCGAACGCCACGGCTAACGCCCTTCTCACCTCGGTCGTCGGCTACGACACAAACCCCCGGGAGTACATCCTCGCGACCAGCGCCGCAAACACCGTGAACGCTTTCCTCGGGCTTGCCGCCTTCTACGCCATATCCCGGACGCGGAGCGGCGTGATGGCCGCGATCGGGGCGCTCGAAGAGATCCCGCCTGCGACCGCGATCCTCCTTGCGGGTGCGATAGCCGCAGTCGGGGCCTACCTCCTGACGGTCCGCCTCTCCTCGATGGCCGCGTGGTTCTCCGGCATGAGCGTCAAAAAGTTAAATTACGGCGTCATCGCCTTTGTCGCCCTCCTTTCCTTCTTCCTCTGCGGCCCGTTCGGGGTGCTCGTCCTCATACTTGCTACGGCCGTCGGCTACGTCCCGGCCCTCGTCAACATCCGCCGGGTCTACTGCATGGGGGCGATCATGGTCCCGGTGATGGCCTACTCATTCGGGCTCGCCTGACGCTCTTATATCGACCAAGCCCCAATACGGTACTATGCTACAGCGCTACTGGTTCGGAGACGTCGATGAGAGCGGGTGCCGGCCCGCCGGCACCGATCCAGCCAGGCTCGCAGAGCGGGCCGCCACGCTCCGCACCGGTATGGAGTCATACGCCCCCATAGAGTGGGAGGTTGCCCGGGACTGCGGGGTCATCCGGACGCGGGAGGAGTACATCAACCTGCTCCGTGCGGTCACTACGACCCTTGCCCGGCAAAAGATTGCCCAATCATACCAGGCCCGCGACGTCGAGCTCCTCCAGATGGTCCGGATGCTCGACGAACTCGACAATGTCATCAACCTCCTCCAGGAACGCGCCGCGGAGTGGTACCAGGTCACGAATCCCTCGTTCTCCCGGAAGTACCGCTCCCTCCCGGCAAAGAAGATGCTCGCGATCGTTCGCAGAGGTGCAGGGGGAGGTCTAGCGGACGTCGCAGGCGAGATCGAACGGCTCGCCGGGACGCGGAGCCGTCTGATGCGGGAGGTCTCGGCCCGGGCCGACGAGGTTATGCCGAACACGAGCGCCCTCATCGGCGGGCTGGTCGCGGCCCGTCTCCTCTCCTGTGCAGGGGGACTTGCCGCGCTAGCAAGGATGCCGGGGAGCACCATCCAGGTCCTCGGCTCGGAGCGGGCGCTCTTTTCGCACCTCCGGGGCGGGTCGCCGCCGCCGAAGCACGGGATCATCTTCCAGCACCGACGGGTCCACAACGCGCCAAAAGAGGTCCGGGGCCGGGTGGCCCGGGTGCTCGCGGCGAAGCTCGCCATCGCCGCTCGACTTGACTATTACCGGGGAGAGGCGGTGCCGGAGTTCATCGAGGATGCCCAGGCACGGATCGACGAGGCGGGGGTAGTGAGATGATCTGGCTTGGGAACGTGCTCGTCTCGCCCGGCGAGGGCGGGGTCTACGGGGAGCGAACGCTCGATGGCTACCGGGTCTGGGACCCCTACCGGAGCAAGTTTGCGGCGCTTTATGCCCTCGGTGGCGGGATAGACCTTATGCCTGAGATGCGGGTGCTCTACCTCGGTGCGGCGAACGGGACCACGGTCTCGCACGTCGCCGACTACGTCGAGACCGTCTACGCGGTGGAGTTTGCCCCCCGGCCGATGCAGGACCTCCTTGAGGTGGCCCGCCGGAGGAAGAATATCGTCCCGATCATGGCCGACGCGGGGAGGCCGGAGGAGTATGCGCCGTTCATGGAGGGGGTGGACCTGGTCTACCAGGATGTGGCGCAGCCAAACCAGGTCGAGATCGCGGAGCGGAACCTCGTCTTCCTCAAACCCGGCGGGCACCTCATCCTGATGCTCAAGACCCGGAGCGTGGACGTCCGGCGTGACCCGGCCGAGGTGCTCGCGGAGGCCCGGGCCGGGCTTGAGAAGCACCTTGTCGTCGTGGATGTCCGGTGGCTCGAGCCCTACCACCAGGATCACGCCGCGATCGTCTGCTCGCTTCCGGAGTAGCTTATATTATAGATGAGGAGGAGACCTTTCGGCATGGACCGAGTCATCTTCAACCCGTTCTCCCCCGTGATGCTCCTCCTTCTCTTCGGTTTGTTCGTTCTCTTCATCCTTGCCATTGTTGTCTTTCCGATCCTCTTTCTCTCGGCGATCGGGGCGACGTTCACGAGGCTCGGGTTCTCCTGGTGGCAGGCGCTCGTCATACTCTTCCTGATCCTCATCGGAAGTTTCATCAATATCCCCATCCGGACGCTCACAAGCCGCCCGGCCTCGCCTGTCTACGACCGCTACGTCGCCATGTACGGACGGCTCTACCGCATCCCGCAGCCGGTGTCGCGGACGGTCCTCGCGGTCAACGTCGGCGGTGCCGTGATTCCTGTCCTGATATCGCTCTACCTGCTCTACGACTCGGTCATAATCAGCGGCGGCTACCTGCTCTTCGGGCTTGCCCTCGTCGGGGTCGGGGTCGTGACGGTCGTGACAAAACTCGTCGCCCGCCCGGTGCCGGGCCTCGGGATCGCGACCCCGTTCTTCATCCCGCCGCTTGCGGCGCTCATTGCGGCGCTCATCCTCTCGGTCTTTGCGGGCGGCGTCCCGGGCTCGTCGGTGATCATCGCCTACGTGAGCGGGACGCTTGGGACCCTGATCGGGGCGGATCTCCTGAACCTCCACCGTATTGCGGACCTCGGGGCGCCGATGGCGAGTATCGGGGGGGCGGGGACGTTTGATGGGATCTTTTTGACGGGGATCATCGCGGCGCTTCTGGCGTGAGGGAGGGGCTGGCAGAGAGTTATATATTAATCTCTCCCGCCCCGGGCATGCCCCTCCCAGAGCCCGGCAAAGACCCGCGCCTGCCGGGCATAAACCTCCGGGGAGTCCTCCTTATACTCGAGCGTCGTCGGGACGGCTGGGTGCCGTCGGAGCCGGGAGACGACGGCGTTAAGATCGAGCCCGCCCTCGGGATGGTCGAGTTCGAGGTGTTCGTCGGTGATCGAGCCGCGGCGGATGTTCGAGAGGTGGTGGTGAGTCACGTTAAGGGCATCGAACCGCTCAAGTTCCTCTGTAAATGAGAGGCCGCGATAGTTTGTTGTGCAGGCAAGGTGGGGAAAGTCGAGGCAGAAGTGGGTGATCGTCTCGCCCGCAAGGGCTGTGAGATCTTTGGCGGTATTCCCGAGGAGGGGGTAGCCGGCGTAGACCGCGGGGAGGTTCTCGAGCGCAAACCGTGGATCGGAGTGGCGGTCGAGGAATCCGGCGAAGGTCTCCCTCGCGGCTGCATCGGCGCCCGGCTCGTAGCGTCCGGCGTGGAGGACGATCGTCTCCGCACCAAGGACGTCGGCGGCTTCAAGCGTCTGGCTCATCGCCTCCTCAACGTACGCCTCGATCTCCTTGATTGGCCGGTTGTCGTAGGCGGCCGGGGCACAGGGGTTGACGCCGTGGCCGTGGTGGGGAGCGTGGATGACGGCCGGGATGCCGGCGGCGGCGATCCGGTCGAGGTGCTCGCGAAAGAGGGGCTGGGGGAGCAGGACTGCCTGGACCTGGACGTGGTGGATAGCCTCCTCTTCGTAGAGTGCGGTGAGCCGGGCGAGGGTCTTTGGATCATCGAGCCGGACGGTGCCGCCGAGGTTGTAATCAGGCATAATCTACTGTATGGTTGAGAATCAGAAAAAAGCTCGAGTATAGCCCGGAGCAGATTCGAACTGCTGTCGCGAGATCCAGAGTCTCGCATGATTGACCGCTACACTACCGGGCTGCTACAATTGCGCTCTAAAATGTTATATTTAGTTCCTAATTAACCTGACGGCTCAGCGGCGTACTTCGGACGACCGCGGGCACTTCCCGCACACCCTGCAGACCTCGGCGATAGGCCGGATCTCCGTCCCGGATCTGCAGAACGGCTCGATATCGTTGAGATCCCGCCTGTAGTATACGTGGGGGACGAGCGCGATGTGGGTGTAGCGCCCGCAGGGGACACCGAGTCGATCCGCGATCGCCTTCTGGAGGTGCACGAGCGCATACATATTCGACCCGGCGGCGGAGAGGATATCGTTGCTCCGGAAGACGACCTTCATCTGGAGTTTTCCGTCCCG
>NZ_LFRO01000072.1:0-7209 GCF_001512385.1 Methanoculleus sp. DTU007
TCGACCGGCATGACGCCGACCGTGTAGGCACCGTTGTAGAGGAACGGGATGTCGTACTGGTGGACGACCTTCGCGATGCCGGCGACGTCGTGGAGGTTCCCGAACTGGTAGTCGACATGGTCGAACATGGCGAGCGCCGGGTTTTTCCCGGTCTCCCTGATGACCTCCTCGATCTTTTCGGCGACGGCGTCGGGGGTGACGAGGTTCTCCTTCGAGATCGGGACCTCCTTCACGACGCCTCCCGCCTCTTCGACCGCCAGGAACTCCGTGTAGTGGGCGAGGGGCGAGACGATGACGGGGTCGCCTTTCGAGACGAGGGTGGAGGCGACCGCCTGAAATCCCCTGCGGGCTCCGGGGACGACACGGGCCACGTCCATGTTCACGAACTTCGCGAGGTCCTCGTGGAACGCCGCAATGGAGGGCTTCGTGATCTTATCAAGCCGGAAGGGCTTTCGGCAGGCGTCGCAGGTTGAGTAGCCGTCGCCGTAGGCGATGAGCGCCTTCCGGGCCTCGAGGGTCAGGCGGCCGGCGGCCTGGATCGGCTGGATATTGATATAAGCCTCTTCACGATTCCGAATATCGAGGGTGCCCGCGATCTTCGTGACAGCAGGGGTCCCGGTCCCCGCCTCCAGGTCGTCAAGGATGGCGCGGACCCGGGCGACGCCCTCCCGTACAGCCTGCTCCTCGTCGGGATCGAGACCGGTCGGGAGCGCCTCCCGGAGCACTTCCCGGATATCTTCAAGGGCGAAGAGGGCTTCAAACGTCTTCTGAACCTGTTCTTTCATGGAACACCTCAAGCCGAGGCCCGGAGTCGAACCGGGATGGAGTTGATCTGCAGTCAACCGCGTAGCCGTTCCGCCACCTCGGCAGGATAGGGGGTTAACAATTGTTAATTCTACTATCATAGATAACAATTGTGAATATTTATACCTTGGGATTGTGCGGCCCGCCGGAGGAGAGAAGGAGGCAAAAGTTATCCGCGATCGGACAAAAGCAAGGACTGCCGCGGCTCAGAACGCCAGGCGAACGAGCCACGACGCCGCCGCCATGACCGTGACGACGGCGATCGCCCAGCCGGCGGTCATGCAGAGGAGGGAGGAGAACCGCGGATACTGAAAGAGCCAGGCGACGACGGGAGTCCCATAGAGGGCAATTCCGGGGAACCATATTGTCGGGATGAGCATCAGGGCCCCGTATCGCCCAAGAAAGGCAACCCTGCCCGCCCTTGCATTGGTCGTCTGGATCAGTCGCTGGAGCAGACGAAAACGCCCGCCGAAGAGATAGCAGAGTTCGAGGATACCGATCATGACCCCTACCGCCACCGATGTCAGGAGGGCAAGCACGATCGCAGGATGAAGCCCAAACCCAAGGCCGATGACGGCCGCGATCGCCTGGAAGGCAAGCGTCGATGCGATGAGCGTAACGATCACCAACGGGGGCACTCCGAAGGCGAATCCGAGAAGGAGCGGGAGAGCCAGGAGGAAGAGGATAACAAGCGTGGCAATTCGTGCGATCGCAAAAATGCAGCGCCCAGATGCAAGAGCCCGCTCACACCGCTCGAGGCCGGCAACCAGGAACATGGGTCTTCCCCTGTGCCCAGGAGATAATTAACCTGTGCACCGGGATTGTCCCGGACGCAGTAGAGGCTCCATGCAGGTATTCAGGGGCTCAAGACGCCTCGAAAAGATGCAGGGGGTTGGATAGCGTCCTGACGCGCCATAAGATTCAGGCATCACCCGGGTCCTCCCCGATACAAGAAAGGGCCTACCCGGGAAGCCATGGCGTAAAAAAGCAGATTTTTATTCGGGAGAGACCTACACCCAAGTTTATGAGCGAGGAAAAAGGTCGTTTTGTTCAGGGGAGGTGGGTGGTTGACCCCGACCCCGAACCTGTGGAGGAGGAGGCTCCGGCCGCTCCCACCGTTGAAGAACGCATACACGAGGCAGCCGAATCGGTCCGAAAAGCCGTCAACGACGTTATGAACGCGGGCCACCACCTCCTTGGAACGCCCGAGGGGCACGAGCATATAGAACGGACGGCACGAAAGGCTGGTGAGGACCTGGAACGGGCAATCAACGCCTGGGCGGAGTCAGCGCGGCAGGCCCTCCGAAGACTTTAGGAGAGCCGTGATCCGGGCGATGACCTCCGGGTTTCTCGGCAGCATGATATGGCAATAGTGCTCCGGGTGCCGGGCCAGGCTCCCGGGATCCTCCGGGAGGAGATCCACCCTCGCGCCGGGGAGGTAGGAGTCGGTGTGGGGGACGATGCCGTCCCCGGCATACGTCGTCCGCCACCCGCCGTTCGGGTCGATCTCCCATGTTCTGCCGCCGAACGCCGGGAAGAACGCCGGCGTTTGGGTCCGGTTTGCGGCGAGGAGGAGCCGGTAAGCGATATCGTCGCGGGTCCCGGCGCGGCGAAGCGCCAAAACGATCTTACTGCCCGGACGGAACTCCTGAACGATGGTGTCCTCCCCGGGGTCGTAGTCCTCCGGGACGAAGACTCCTGCAAGCCGCCGGATCACCTCCGGGCCCTGCTCGGGATCGTTGAAGAGCTCGGCGAGAGCCGAGCCGTTGTTCGGGGGGCCGATCCCGACGATCAGCCGAACCTCTTCCTCTTGCTTGCTGCCGTCGAGGACCTCAAGGAGGTACCGGGCGATGCATGTCCCCATCGAGTGACAGACGAGGTCGACGGGGCCGGCGTAGCCGGTCTCTCTCCGCTGTTTGTGGATATAGTCCTGGAGAGCGAGGGCGATAGCCTCTGTCCCGGCGTTCTGGATTGCGGTGTAGTCAAACCTCCAGATGGGCACTCCGGTCTCCGATAGAACCGGGGCAAGGCGATTCCAGATGCCGGGATGGCTCCGCCACCCGTGGACCAGGACGGCCGGACGCCTCGAGTTCATCCGGATGGTATCACGCCTCCTCCGGGCAGGCAGGGTTCATGTACTCATGATCCAATCCCCGGCACGATGTATGTTTCGGCGGATCTGCAATCCAGCGTGAGGCTGACCCTCTCCGTCTCTTTCATCAGAACTTCCGGGCAGAGATCGCGATAACGGGCGAACCTTAACCTCTGGGGATTCACCATCCCCGGTACCTCGACCGGACTCTCTCCGGGAGGATGCTCCGCCGGAAGACCCACTCGAAGTAGCGGTCGGTCATCCCGGCGATGAAGTCCCTCGCGAGTTCCGCCGGCGCGGCGGTGGCGACGTACCGCGGGGACACCCACGGTGCGTTGATGAGATCCTCGTACACCGGCGAGTTCTCGCGCTCATCCTCAATGTCCTCGATGATCCGATCGAAGAGATACCGGAACATGAACCGGATCTTCTCCCGGTTCGCGAGGAGCCTTTGGTTCGAGTAGATATGCTCCATGTTGAACTCCTTGAAGGCCGCGACGCACGCCGACGCCTCCGCCGAGAAGGCGATGCAGTCGGCATCGTAGCTCTCCGTGATGATGTCGCGGATCAGGATGTCGAGCACCTTTCGGTTGATATCGGAGAATGCTTCCCTCTTCCTTCCGGCGATACCGAAGAGGTCCATGCAGTTCTCTGGGAAGTCCTCGAGATCCCGTTCACCGATCACCTCGACCTCGAGGGCGTCCGCCAGATCGCGGCCGAGGTAGGAGATGCTGTCGGCAATTCTCACGACACATCCCTCGGCAGTGAGCGGGTGAGCATCGCCCCCGCCTTCGATCTTCCGTAGTTTACTCTCAAACGAGTCCCAGTCAGCTTCGCCCTCGATTGTGAGAGTATGGTTATTGGACTCGCCGTTGTGGCAGAGGATCCCATCGAGCACCTGCAGCGTGAGGTCGCATTCCTCGATGTCGTCGAGGGACCTGACGCTCTGAACGTTGTGCCAAAACCCCCTAAGTCCGTGCTCGGCGCAGAGCTCGTCGAGGAACGTCTCTCCGAGGTGGCCGTAGGGCACGTGGCCGATATCGTGGCCGAGGGCGATCGCCTCGATCAGGTCCTCGTTTAAGCCGAGGGCTCTTCCGATCGTCCTTCCAATCTTCGAGACGAGCTGGACGTGGAGGACGCGGTGGGTGATATGGTCGTTCTCGACGAGGTAAAAGACCTGGGTCTTGTCGATGTAGCGCGAGTATGCCTTCGAGTGGACGATCCGGTCGGCGTCCCGGAAGAACGGCGGCCGGATCACCGGCTCTTCGGGTTTGAAGCCGGACCGCCTGATATAGTCGGCGTTTCGGGTCGCACGGGGCGAGAGGAGGGATTCGCGATCGGCCATTCTCCGGGCCATCCGGTCGGCGATGTAGGGCGGGATCTCCATGGTATCCTCCAGTGAAGAGTTCTCGGCCGGGAAAAGGGATAGGGCTTTCTGTATCGGCGGGAGGAAGCGGATCCGCGAAGACTATATCCCGAACAGACGAATCTCCCCGCATGTACCCGGAAGTCATCATCCACAACAGCGTGAGCCTCGATCACGCGGTGAGGGGCTTTGAGGTCGATCTCGGGCTGCACTACGGCGTGCTCCAGGCTCTCAAGCCGGGGGCGGTGCTCGCAGGTTCGGCCACTGCAAAGTCGGGGATCGAGATCTACCAGGATATCAACGAGCCCGAGACGGAGGCGGACCGGCACCGGCCAGAAGTCAGACAGGATGATCCACGCCCCATCTTCGTCATCGTCGACAGCAGGGGCGTGCTCAAGGATCTGCTCCACTTCTACCGGAAGATGGAGCACACAAAGGACGTCGTCGTCCTTGTCTCGGAGGCGACACCCGAAAGTTACCTCGATTACCTCCGCGAGCGGGAGTATCCGTTCATTCGGTGCGGCAGGAGCCGGGTGGATCTTCGGGGTGCCATACTGGAACTTGGGGAGCGATTCGGTATAACCCGGGTGGTCTCCGACTCCGGCCCCGACTTAAACGACGTCCTGATCCAGGAAGGGATCGCGGATACGATCAGCCTGATTGTCCATCCGGTCATCGTCGGCGGGGAGGAGAAGAGGCTCTTTTGTCAGGTTGGGGGCCCGGTAACGCTCGAACTTCAAAAAGCCGTGCCGATGGAAGGCGGAACGGTCCATCTCACGTATACTCTAAAAGATTAGGGAGGACTGCGGATCCGGCGGAGCACCCGTGCCGGACCAAAAAGACCTGCCAGCGGGGCGGCACCGCCCGGCTCACCGCCTCAACTGCCGCCTGATCGATACGGCGATATCTCCCCTCCTGAAGGCGGCATACCCGGCGAAAAGCACCGCAGCAGTGCAGAGGATCAAGCCGAGGGTTTCGGTGCTGAACCCCGTCGGATCGGACCCAAAGATGTAGTAGTCTGCGACCGAGAAGTGCATCAGAAATACGATGCCGAGAAGATACATGGTAAGCGCCAGCGTGCCGATCCCGTATGCCATGGGTCTCTGAGTATGCATACACAGGCCGAGGTTATTCATCTTTTGGATTTTTCCTTGCTGAACGGCGACATCGAGAAAAGACCCTATAGATTTAGGGATTTTTATTTTTACCATCTAAACACTAAAAATAAACGAATATTCTTGGCAGGGAGGGCCTGCATCCTGCCGGGCATCCGACCGGCTTTTGTTGTTGCCCATGGCCGCATGAGAATAGGGTGGAGTTGCGTTGGATTCCGAAGGAGTCGCCAATCGCTCCTCATGCATTCTTTGCGGCCCCAAAGCCGGCCAGGATCACCCCGAGGATGCAGATGATCAGACCGAGCGTCCCGGTGCTGAACCCCGTCGGTGCAGAACCGATGAAGTAGTATGGTGCCGCCGAGAAGTGCAACACAAGCGCTATGCCGAGGAGTGAGATGGTGATTGCCAGAGTTCCAGTGTCGTTTTGCATGTTCTCGGAAGAGACGTGGGCGGGGATCGGTTATCCGTTTTTTGGTGGTTTGCTGATTTGGATTGAACCCTGCCGGGCCGAAAAAGGCAGATATCCGATGCCGGAACAGTTCAGATGAGATCGAATTTCGAAACGTATATACCCGATTAATCAATCTCTGTACATGACCGGATGATGTTGAAACAGTGCCTGCATCTTTCCGGTAAAGGCATCGATCCCGCTTGCTTACACGATTTCAGCTGGATTACCGTCACCTCTCCGTATACTGATCCCGGAGGGGGGCAAACGAACTCATCGACGATTCATTGCAATGCGAGGAACTTCAATGAGCGGGAAAACTGTAGAAGATTGTGTTAGGGAGGTTAACAATTTAGCGGACAAGGCCGGTCTGTCCAGGGAGATCTGCGCCTACCAGTATAGGAAATATAAATGGATCTCAAACATCCTGTCGTTGATCATTCTGCTCTTCTCGGCATCCATCGCCTTCCTGAGTATCGTGGATACAGACATCCTGGTCTCGTTGTCGCTCCCCTTTCACGATCAGCAGGATCTGCGAAACGTGATTGCGTTCCTCGGCTTCCTGATCTTCGTGATCTCGTTCTCCGATAAAATACTGAACCTGACCGCGACCATGAACAAGTACGAGCAGGGGATGAGGCTCTTCACGGACTTCATACGGGACTGCCGTACGTTTCGGGACGTGGGGTCGAAGGACTGCGACGAAACTTCGGCCGGCCTGAAACTGGAATCGATCAAGGAGCAGTACAGTTACCTCAACCAGGTGATCTCCTCCAACATGCTCTTCAGCAAGACGTTCCTGAAGATTAAAAAATCGTATAAGATGAAGAAGCGGGTGAGCAAGATGCTCGACGAGGACCCCAATATCAGTATCGGTAAGTACTACCGGATGAGGATCTGGGAGTGGCTGTTCTGAGAAGCCCGGTAGGGCATGCAGAGCAGCGATATTCTTATTTTTGGCCGGAATCGAGCCACCCACTCTCGTTTTGTCCGGTTGGATGCCATAATCTCCTGCAGTCTCCAGGCAATCTGTTTTGATACTCGCTTAGCCACACCTCCTGAGGAGTTGAAACAGATAAAAGAAATCCATGGAACCGAGCCAACACCAATATGCAAACAGAGACTTGATGTTGAAAAAACGGGCGAATCTTTGAGAAAACGGTGAAGGAGACATACCCCCATCTTAAGCCGCTGGAGGGCTCGTATACCTATGGGTATGAGCCTATAGGAACACATATAAAGATAAACGTCAATTGCTCTGTATGGCAAAGGCTACCAACCTAACCCCAAAAGCGTTCCACGTGCCGGACGCGAAATACACAGAGTACACGAGAAACACGCTCTCCCACGCTGTGGAGGAGAACCGGATAACAAGCGAGGACGC
>NZ_LFRO01000079.1:0-705 GCF_001512385.1 Methanoculleus sp. DTU007
TCGTGAAGGCGGAGGTGAAGGAGAACCGACCTCCCCTCTCACCCCGGCTTCTCACGGCAGCGTTCACGGCGCTTTTCATATCGGCGGCCGGCAGTATATACGCTGGATTTTCAGATCCATCTTCCATGCGGTTCATCTTCGGGCTTGCCGCCGCGATCTTCTTTCCGGTGCTCTTCTACCGCACCTACGTGCGGACCCGCTACCTGCAGGTCCTGGTGATAACGACCACGAAGAAGAGGATTGCTGTGATCTACACGGACGATCCCAAACGGATAGCCCGAGTGCTGGAGGTTTCCTGATGACGGTCTTTCTGGAGTATATCCGAAAGAAGCTCGGCTGGTGCCCGAACGCGGCAGCTGCCGGCACCGGTCGGCGGCGGTACGCCGCGCCGGACGGCGTGGTCGGGCTCGGGACGGCGGCAGACGGCAGTCGGGAGGTGGTGGAGGACGTGTTCGTGGAGTATACCAGTCCTCGCTTCTTTGTGCTGATGCCGTTTGCCGTCCTCGTTTTCCTCCTCCTCTTCGTGATATCCGTCCTGATCCCCTCCCTGTGGCCGGGGCTCATCTTTACCTTCATGGCTGTTTCCCTTCTGGCATGGACTGCATGGCGCATCTACTTCGATTCCTATCGAGCCGTGATAAAATTCTCCGGGAACTCCGTCATCGTCCGGAGACCGCGTTCCCGGCCCCTCGTCTTTGGAAAGGA
>NZ_LFRO01000091.1:0-1742 GCF_001512385.1 Methanoculleus sp. DTU007
ATGACGTCGCCTTCACACGGCGAAGTTCGCCGGTCCGAATCCGGCCGAGCCCATAATTCTTCCGTCTTTTCGGAAATAAGAACCAATCCGTGGTGCGTTACCTTTCGGAGTTCAAATATCGCCTTATCGAGCAATCGGGACGCATTAACTCCGATTCCCTTCAAATACTCATGATTCTCTGGATCGATTGATAAGTTCAATCGCGGCCTAACTCGGTGCAGTTTGCTTGTTTTCTTCTTTTCTCCGTTTTCCATGTTTCTTTTCTCCTGTCCGCACATGTGCGCACATGTGCGCACACTTTCGGGTTACCTAACTCTCTGTGCGGGCGGCTCTATAAAGAGGGGGTGCCACAGTCGGGCGGGGGGTGCAGGGGCCGCGCACAAATGAAAATGGACATATAGAGACGGACCGCTTCTCAATACTATGAATAAGAAGTTAATCGTCTTGCTGATGGTGCTTGTAATCGTGGCCTGCTGTTCGTCGGGTTGTGCTAAAATAGCGCCGAGGTTGGCGAAAATTCCCAGCAAGATAGACGCTCACACATCAACATATTCCGATTCGGATACGCTACCCTGGAACTGGATGCAAACATACGAATTATACGGAGAAAAGGGAACTGAATTCAAAATTCGTTATAAAGGAAATGCCCCTGTTGATTTGATGATACTAGATGCCCAAAATTACAAAATATATTGTCGCGCGATTGATAGTGGTAGGTATACGACTAAGATCAACGGCAAGTACTGGTTAAATAGGAATGAGGCAAACATCGCATTTACTCAACCAGATAACAAGCAGTATTACTTTGTTATTGACAATACAGATATATTTAGCAATGGTGCAAAATCGGGAAGATCTGTAGCGTATACTATAACTCTCTCTTAACTCTTTTTTGCACTTTCATACCGCACACGGTTACAGGTTTATTCGCCTAGAGTGTAGAGATTTCTCCAGGCTCGCCTATGACCTCAATGCACTATCAGAGCGATGTGCGGGCGCAGTCCTGGAACCTGAAGAACATAGGCGTGGAAGTGGTTTGGTAAAAGAGAGCCTTTGACAGTAATCAGGAGCACGAGGCCGCGCGCAAATATAAATGGTTATATGGGTGCGGTCCGATTTTCAATTCATTGTATGGCTAAGGATATCGAACCCTACGTGGTGCCGCATGAGTCTATCTGCATTAACGGGGTGTGGTATGACGTCGAAAATGCTTACCACTGGGTGATAGGTGGACAGGAGTATATCTGGCTTGAAGACCAGTTGTACGAATTACATGGTGCTTTCCTGGGCGACCCGGTGGACTTGCCTGATGATGAACCGGATGAGGTGCCGGATTATCCACAGTATGAACCGCCGCCGCGATCAGGGGGCTGGGGGTCTACCATCGTCACGGTTTTGATCATCCTCTTCGTTGTGGGAGCTGGACTGAAAGTTATGAAGGTGCTTGACCATGTCGACGATGCGATCAGTAGGGCAGAAGCCTCTGTTCCTTCATCTGTAGTCGCAGTGGGGACAGCGACCCCGAAACCCACCTCTGCGCTCATCCAGAAACCGACCCAGTTGGCAACACCGAGGCCTACCCGCACTCCTGTAACATCAACCTGGGATACTCGAGCTTCTGAAATAGTCGAAGCAATGGACTACACAAATCCTACAACGCGTGATTTTGCGTTGACTTTGATTGATCAAAGTCACAGTGGGAGTTATAACATCGCGCAGATATGCGATATGTGGGAAAAGAT
>NZ_LFRO01000004.1:0-1179 GCF_001512385.1 Methanoculleus sp. DTU007
CTTTTGGCGTTCGTAGGTGGAGACGGCGATGTTGACGACGAGCGTCCCGAGCATGACCCCGATGGTGACCGCGGTGATATCGGGAGCGGCGGGAGAGACGAGCCTCTGATACCCCTCAAAGAAGATCCCGGCGGCGGAGAGAAGGAGCATCGCCCCGATGGCCAGGGTTCCGAGGGTCTCGATCTTGCCGTGGCCGTAGGGGTGCTCCGGGTCCGGGGGCTTTTCGGCGAAGTAGAGGGCGACGATCCCGACGACGTTCGAGAAGGAGTCGAACCCCGAATGAACGGCATCCGCTACCATGCTCACCGACCCGGCGAGGATGCCAAAGACCGCTTTTGCAAGTGCGACGGAGAGGTTTAAGGCGAGAACGGCGATGAAGATCCTCTGTACCCGGAGTTGACCCTCTGATGCCCCGGATCCTGCCCTTCTGCCGGTCGCCTCATCCAGCATGCTACCCCGTAGTGGCGCTCCCGTGGCATAGGGTTTCCGGAGATGAGCGATGAAAGGTTTTAATAAGTCCCTTTCAGAAATACTCCATCCATGTCTACTGATGAGAACGCCCGGAACGCATACGCCGGAGAATCTCAAGCGAACAGGAAGTACTCGGTCTTTGCTGAGAAGGCCGCTGCTGAGGGCTTCCCTGCGGTTGCGAAACTCTTCCGTGCGGCAAGCGAAGCGGAAGCCGTACACGCCAAGCGCATTCTCTTCATCATGAACGCTGTCGGGAGTACCGAGGAGAACCTGAAAGGCGCGATGGAGGGGGAGAACTACGAATTCATGCAGATGTACCCCCCGTTCGTCGAGGAGGCGAAAGCGGAGCGGAAGAACGAGGCCGCAATCGTCTTCACCCACGCGATGAAGGCGGAGGAGGTGCACGCAAACCTCTATCTCCAGGCGCTCGAGGCCGTCCGGGAAGGCAAGGACCTCGATGTCGAGAAGATCTATCTCTGTCCGGTCTGCGGCAACATCGAACTTGGGGCAGCACCGGAGAAGTGTCCGATCTGCGGTGTCCCAGCTCGGATGTTCCGTGAGATTCAGTAATCTCCCTTTTTTGATCCGGCGGCAGAGGTCGAGGATGCCGGGAACAGTCCTAAACCCCCAGTCTTAAATAGGGCTCTTGCGATATTCCCATCCATGGCAGGCGTGAAGGTCTACACGACGGAGAACTGCCCCTACTGC
>NZ_LFRO01000004.1:1274-4334 GCF_001512385.1 Methanoculleus sp. DTU007
GTGCCGGTCACGGTCTTTGGCGATGAGGTTATCGTCGGGTTCGATGCAAGGAGACTCCAGGAGGTCTTCGGGACGCCGGCGGCGGCAACCGTCTGCGACGTGACCATCGTGGGCGGCGGTCCGGCCGGACTGACCGCGGCGGTCTACTGCGCCCGAAAACGCATGAAGACCGTTCTTGTAGCGGAGAATATCGGCGGCCAGGCGGCCTGGAGCTGGGCAATCGAGAACTACATGGGATTTTCGACGATCTCGGGCAAGGAACTTATCCGGAAGTTCGAGGAGCAGGCCCGGGGTTTCGACGTCCATCTCGAACTTGACAGCGTCACGAGCGTCAAAAAAGAGGACGGGGCGTTCCTCGTCCGGACGGCCGGAGGAACTGAGTATCGCTCCCGGACGCTCATCCTCGCTCCCGGGAAGGAGCCGAGGCGGCTGGGGCTTCCCGGTGAGGACCGGTTGATGGGGAAGGGTATCTCGATCTGCGCCGTCTGCCATGCCCCGCTCTACCGCGATAAACCGGTGGCGGTCGTCGGCGGCGGGAATGCGGCGCTCCAGACCGCGATCGAGATGACGAAGTTCGCAAGCTCCGTGACGTTGATTGCCAGGGGTGCTCTCCGGTGCGATGAGATCTTCCTCTCCCGGGCAGAGGAGGCGGGGATACGAACCCTCTCCCCTCATGAGGTGACGGCGCTCCACGGGGATGCGGCCCTGACCGGGATCACCGTCCGCGACCGTGAGACCGGGGAGGAGATGAACCTTGACGTGGAGGGGCTCTTCCTCTCGATCGGGTTTGCCCCGAATACGGAGTTCCTCAAGGATCTCGTGGCGTTGAACGAGCGGGGCGAGATTCTCATCGATGAGAACGGCCGCACGAACGTTCCCGGGGTCTTTGCAGCCGGAGACGCGACCTGCGTCAAGGCCAAGCAGATCATCGTCGCCGCCGGCGACGGGGCGAAGGCGGCGCTTGAGGCGCACGAGTACCTCGAGGAGCTCGTGGGCAAACCGACCAAGGAGCCAGTGGTCTGCCGGTGAGGCTAGAGCGGGGTGCCTTCGGCCAACGCATTGAGGACGAACGGGTTCTCCTCCCGGATCAGGCCTGCGAATTCCTCGTCGGTGTAGCAGAGCGGTTCGACCGGGAGGTCGGTGAGACCGATGATGAAGGCTGCACGTTTATGGGGACGCTCGGGGAAGTCGCCGACGACAATCAGGTCAACGTCGCTCTCCTCGTGGAAGTCCCCGCGTGAGAACGACCCGTAGAGGATGATGGCGCTGATACGCCGGCGCGCCCGGATCTCGCGGGCGAGAACCCGGACCTGTTCCATCACCTGGTGAGCGCTTCTCTCGCGGCACTGCAGATCGAATCCGCATGCTCGATGCATTCTTCGGCATCCTCCTGGTCGTAGTACTCCGATGGTGTCAGGTTCCCCACGATGCTGTCTGGATATCGGGTTGTTATATATGCGGCATCAAGTGCCTTGGCCTCACTCTTCAGCGCCAGGAACGAGGGTTCATACTTGCCGATCTCCCTGATCAGTTCGTAGACAGAATGCGTCAGGATCCTCCGGTATCCCCGGGCATAGAGCAGGGCCTTTAGGGATTTTTCTGCACTCTGCTGTGCCTGGAAGCATGCCCATTCAAAATCGCCGGACCGGCAGCTGTTCCTCGCGCTGATGAGATCCCTCTCCCCCTGGCGCAGCCACCGCCCTGCTTCACGCATGTTCGCATCCATGGTCTCGGCCTGGTGATCATCAAACTCTTGTCGCTCCCGGGATATAAGTGCGCCGCGCTCCGCCCCCGTGCCCTGCAGAGGGAGTAACGGTGCTGGCACTCTACTGGCCCCGGGCCACTCATCGTTCCGTACGTCCCAAGTTCATTCCCGGGAGCCAGACCTGTGAATATGGCCGTTCGGGGTCAGAGTCTGCCATAGCGTTTGTGTGCCTGCTCGATGGTCATCAGATGGGTGATCTCGACCCAGTTCCTGTCGGAATCGGTATGAATGATATAGAGCGCGGTAAAGGATCGCCCTATATGGAGGCGGAACACTTCCATCCCCTCCGTATCCAGCCGTTCATTATCTCCCCCGCTACCGGGATATGGATCTGTCTGTAGGATAGCAAGTTTTGCCGTGATGATGCGCTGCGACTTCTCCGGCAGAGCGTTCAGGAAATCGGCTGCCGACCTCCTGAATAGAACAGCGAACGTCACAACTGAATCTCCATGAGTTCTTCGCTCTCCTGGATCCGCTTGATATCCTCTACAAGCCGCCGCTTCTTCTCGTGCTCGATCATCTCCTCTATCAGTTCGGAAAAGGTCATCCCCGGCCTTCGCATGCTGGAGAGGGCAGCCCAGATCTCTTCCTTGACAACAATGCGCTTTGTGGCATTCATGGCATTCATGGTATACGTGCTACCCACAAAAAACGTTGCCGGTGTATTGGGCATTCTCCGGCAGGGTTGCCCCCGTTCACAGGACGGAAAGAGGCTCTCCGCCGAACGTTCTTCCGTCTGGCATCTGCGGGTAGACGGCAGAGCATCTTAGCAGGCGGGCACGCTAAAACCCTGCCGCCCGGCCTCTCGCCGAAGGGCTGCGCACCTCCTGTCCGATCGAATATTCTGAAAATTCTGAAAATTCATAATATTGATATACTTTCGCCGGCAACCCTGCTCCGTGAGCTGCATGGAAGATGCTCCGGGGGACGGGCGGCGGCCCTCCTGTTCCGGCTCCTGCACGATCGAGGCGGTCGTGAGCGTCGATGCCCGAGGGCAGGTGGTCCTCCCGAAGGACATCCGCGAAAGGGCCGGGATTGCTCCCGGCGACCGGCTTGCCGTCGTCTTCTGGGGAAAGGAGGACGATGTCTGCTGCATCACGCTGATCAAGGCGAGCTGTCTCAACGGCATGGTGACGGCACTCCTCTCTCCCATGGCGGCGGAGATCGCAGACAGGGAACTCGATCAGGAGTCATCGCGATGAAGGAAGATATACACAAACAAGTGCGGAGCACCTATGGAGAGATCGCCCGGCAGGGAGGGTGCGGGTGCGGTATCGGGTGCTGTAACACCGGGA
>NZ_LFRO01000004.1:4411-7386 GCF_001512385.1 Methanoculleus sp. DTU007
TTCGACTGTTTCCTTGCTGCGGAGCGGGTCGGCCCGACCGGTCATGTCATCGGTGTCGATATGACGCCCGATATGCTTGATCGGGCACGGGAGAACGCGAAGAGGTGCGGCCGCACAAACGTGGAGTTCCGGCTCGGGGAGATCGAGCACCTCCCGGTGGCGGACAACTCGGTCGACGTGGTCATATCAAACTGTGTCATCAACCTCTCCCCGGACAAACCGCAGGTCTTCCGGGAGGCGTTCCGAGTCCTCCGTCCGGGAGGGCGGCTCATGGTCTCCGATATCGTTCTTGCGGCGCCGCTTCCGGCAGCCCTCGCCGGATCGGCGCTCCTCTACAACAGCTGCGTCGCGGGAGCCCTGGTGAGGGAGGAGTACCTCGGCGGTATCGCTGCTACGGGCTTTACGGAGGTCACGGTCCAGGGGGAGGCGGTCTTCCCGCTCGAGCATATCGTGAGCGAACCGGATCTTGTCAGGGCCCTCGAGGGTGCCGCCCTCAGTGAGTCCGAGAGAGCGTCGCTTCGTGAGAGCATTCTGAGCATAAAGGTCGCCGCCCGAAAGCCGGGGGGCTGCACCTGCGGCGGAACGTGTTAGACACTCTTTCTATTTTTGCAGTCCGGGGAGTTTGCGCTCCCCCCTTTTTGAACCTACTTCCCGATCCCGAGGTCGTCGAGATCCATAACGTAGAACCCTCCGACCCTGAGCACATCTTTCCCCTCGACGGTGCGGGCGGCGATACCGGTGGCCGCGGGTATTGTGAGGCCCTTTATAAGCGGCAACTTCTCCTCCAGGGCGGCGAGGATGCCGCGCGCCTCGGCGAGGGAGAGGTTGCGGTTCTTGATCTCAACGGCGAGGCTTCCTTCCGGGCTGAGGGCGAGGAGGTCGATCTCGTCCCCCCGTCGGTTCCACCAGGAGCCGATCTCCTCGTATCGCTCCGCGAGGTCACGGGCGAGGAGGGTTCGGATCATCTCCTCGAAGGCCTGGCCGGAGAACTCCTTCCACTCCCGGAGGATCCGGTCTTTTAAGAGGTCGAAACGGCCGCTCTCGTAAAGGCTCATATTCCGGTATATGTAACGGGCGTAAAACCGCAAGAAGTTGTCCGCAAAGGTGTATCTGCCCATCTTCGAACGCTTCCCTCTTTCGGTGACCGGAAGGCGGTAATCGATGACCCCGAGGAGGTCGACAAGGTCACGCAGGTATGGGGGGAGCGAGGTCGAGGGAAGGCGGACAACGTCGGCGATCTCCTTCTGGGTCTCCTTTCCTTGGGCGATGGCGGCGAGGATCTCGTAGTAGGTCGCGTGCTCCCGCCCGAACTCTTCAATCATGACATCGCTCATCTCCCGGCGGAGCGGAGCGAGGTCGTCGAGGACAAGCCGGTCGAGGGCGGTCTCGAGGTCGGTGCACTCGTACTTCTCGATGAACGTGTAGTAGTAGATCGTCCCGCCGAAGAGGAGGTAGAGGTCGAGCCGCTCTGCCGGATCCCGCACCCCTATCTCCTCGAGGATGGCGAGGCATTCTTTGGGTTTGAACGGGTGAAGCGTCAGGATGTTGTCGGCGCGCCGAAAGAGGGGTGCGTCTCCTCCAAGGAAGATCTCCCGAATCATGCCGATCGACGAGCCGGAGACGATGACGAAGAGGTGCGAGTCCCGCCCCTTTTGATCCCAGAACCGTTGCATCTGGGATATGAACGAGGGGTGGACTTTTTGGAACCGCTGGAATTCGTCGAAGACGACGATCAGGGGCTGGTTGTAGGAGAAGAGGAACTCAAGGAATGTCTCAGGTGAGTCGATCTTGATGTAGCCGGGAAGGTTGAGTGTCTCTGCCGTCAGCCTTCCAAACTCCTCTATGAGAACTTCGATACTCTTGTTTCCATCGACGTAGAAGTAGAGGGCCGTTTTTCCCTTGCAAAACTCCTTGACGAGCTCGGTCTTGCCGACCCTTCGTCTGCCGGTGACGACGAGAAAGGAGGGAGTCCGGGCGTAGAGGTGCTCCATTAACTGGAGTTCGCGCTCCCTGCCGTAGAACCTCATAGTGATTATGGATATAATTATTATAAATATAATCATTATGGTGCCGCCGGGAGCGCCACCCTTATCTCCCGGGAGGAACGATCTCCTGCCATGGTACGGTCGGGGACGGTCGCGGGTGCACCCTTCGGGGTGACGGGCCGATGATCGAGGAGCACCTCCGGGGACGGGTGAGCGGGGCGCTCACGCGAGTTGCAACCCTCATCGCCCGGACGGGGGCGACCCCGAACACCCTCACGCTGCTTGGATTTCTCGGGATGGCGGCCGCAGGAGCCCTCTGCGCTTTAGGATGGTTCTTCCTTGCCGGACTCGTCGTCGCCGCATCCTGCATCTTCGATGCCCTCGACGGGGCGCTCGCCCGGGCAACCGGGGCAGCCTCGACTTACGGCGCGTTCTTCGACTCGTTCCTGGACCGGTACGCGGAGGCCGCGATCTATGGGGGGCTCGTCATATATTACGCGGGGGCCGGGACGCCCTGGGGCGCCGAGACCGCGTTCTTCGCCGCGATAGGCTCGCTGATGGTCAGTTACGCCCGGGCCCGGGCCGAAGGGCTCGGGGTCGAGTGCCGGGCCGGGCTCTTCGCCAGGCCGGAGCGGATCGCGGTCATCATCATCGGGCTGGTGACGGGGTTCATTCTCCCGGCGCTCGTCGTCCTTGCGGTCGCAACGAACGCCACCGCGGTGCATAGGCTCCTCTACGTCCGGGGGGCTACGCGCCTCTCCTCACGGCCCCCTGGGGCGCGGTGATTCTGTTGTACCGACCAGCGGTCCGGTATCTCCGGAGTACACATCCTGGGAGAGATATTGTCGCCCCTGTGTGCATCGGGGGCAGCCGGGGGTTGTATGGAACGTTTTAAAAAGAGTAATTGGCGGTTATGAAGAACTCTCCTGCTCCGCGTCCTTCTTCTTATACCCCTCAAGCAGGATCGTCACCAGGTTCTTGACGGGCACG
>NZ_LFRO01000044.1:0-2091 GCF_001512385.1 Methanoculleus sp. DTU007
GGGAGCATCCCCCCTCCCCTGAAACCCCACCCCAAAGCGCGATACCCCAGTGGTCCAGTGTACTGGACTTTATCCTCGTTTGCGCTGTTTTCGTCTGCAATTTCGTGCATCGGTTACATGGAAACGAGGTAAAATCATTCCACTGCAGAAGACTCATTCTGTTAGGGATGGTGCCGCACTTCACGCAGCCCTCCACAAAATCCACGGACGTGGCTTACACCATTTCGGCTGTTTTTGTTGTAACTTCATCAAATGAGACTGATACCCCGGTTCTCTAACCGGTCACCCGCGAAACCGTTTTTGGGTTCTCAAGATCCGCCTGCACCCTTTTTGGGCTATTTAACTTGGCACGGCCGATCTGCAGAGCCAGAACTATCCCGGGGATGTCTCTTTACAGGGGTTAAATACAGGGATTAGAATCCGGCCGGGCTCGATCGAAAAAAAGGTGTTTAGGGGGACTCGTAGGGGTTCCGGAGACCCTTCGGGGTTCCGTCCGCCCTGATTCCCACGGTCTTGCGCTCGTCGACGTGCTTCTGGTTCTTCGTGATCTTCTCGGTCGCGAGCTTCTTGACGAGGTCGAGGCCGGGCTTGACCTGGTCGATGGGCTTCGTCTCGAAGAGACCTGCGGCCAGGGCGCCTTCCCAGACTTCGTTACCCTTCAGGCTCCGGACAAAGACCGTGCTCCAGCCGTCGGGGCTGCCGACGGACCCGCTCGAGATGTCGGCGAGGTTCGCGACGTAGTCCAGGCAGACGTGGCAGCCGGGCTGCACGTACTTGTGGATCAGTTTCAGGGGCATCTGGCTGACTGCACCGCGCTCGGTGTAGACCGTGAACTTGCCCTTGCCGATGTCCATCTTCTTGACGGACTCCATCTTCTGGTTGCAGTGGTCCTCGACGATCGCCTCGAGCGCCTGGTAGGAGAGGTTCTCCATGCAGAAGATACCGAGCGCGAGGGCGATCTTGTCGTCGACGTCGCGCAGGCCGATCGGGTAGACCTGCGCCTTGCGGGTCGCCTGGATCTGGCAGGGCGTACCGACGATACCGACGCGGTCGAAACCATAGCTCCGGGTTACCTCCTTGATCAGGTAGAGGTTCGGGCTGATGGTGTAGCGCGTTCCGGCAGCGGCGAGAAGTTCGGCCTTAGTGGTCGCGACCATGGGCTCCGGCCTCCAGGGCTCATCGCTCGGCCCTGCGACGATGGCACCATCGATGATACCCTCTTCGAGCGCGTACGCGAAGAGTGTCGTGATGATACCGCCGTCCTGGGACTTCTTTAAGATGTCCTTGTCGGTCGAGCGTGCCGAGATTACGGACTTGTAGTTGCCGAGTACATCCATCTTTCTCACCTCACTGCATGGCTCCCTTGATGGCATTGATGATGCCCTCGTAGTTGTTCATGACGTCGAAGTTGAACCAGCTCCTGGGGCACTGCGAGTAGCAGGCGCCGCACTTGATGCACTGGTCGCGGTTGACGTTCGGCTTGCCGTACTCCATGGTGATGGCACGGACCGGGCAGGTGCCGGCACAGGTCCCGCATCCCATGCAGAGACCCTGGTTGATGACATCGTACATCAGGTCGCAGCCGCAGGCCTCGTTGCCGCGCTTTGCCAGCTGCATCAGCGGCGTCAGGTAGGCGGTCGCGAGGGCCTTCTGCTCCTCGTTGCCCTTCAGCAGCAGGTAGGCCATGACGGCGATGTTCCTGACCATCTGGGGGCACGGGGGACAGGACGGGAGATAGAGGTCGACGTCGACGATCTCGCTGATCGGCACGAACGCCTCGTGGCCGGGCTGGTTCCACTGACCGCCACGGCAGAACCGGGTGATGTTCCCGTAGGCCGCGCAGGCGCCGTAGGCGACCAGCACCTTCGACTTTTCTCTTGCTTCCTTCAGTTCCTCTATCGAGAGTTCGTCGTTCAGACAGCACGACCCCTCAACCAGGCATACGTCCATCTCGGGGACGTGGCGGGTGTCGACCAGGGTCAGCGCATAGACTAAGTCTGCGTAGTCATCGAGCAGCTTGAAGAGACCCTCGTAGTTATCTGCAATCGTTACGAGGCATCCCGTACATCCGCTCAGGTGTAATTCACCTAT
>NZ_LFRO01000044.1:2196-3099 GCF_001512385.1 Methanoculleus sp. DTU007
TCCAGTACGATACGTACTGTTTTGGGAATGGCACCCTCAACCTCCTCAGTGAGCCCTAGTTCAAACTCATGGCTAGCGACACGCTTGGGCTGGCAACCGATGATCGTGATATCAATGACGTCTTTTAATCGCTGTAGTGGCTCGGAAAGGTCCCACGAATGGGCATCCCGGTAGGAGCCCGGCGGCAGGTCCTCGGGCCGGAGTTTCGTCACATCACCGGGTTTGGCGCCGAAATCGACGATATCGATGATGATCAGCTTCTTGACCGGCACCTCCGCATCCTCCATCAGCGTAAAGAGGAAGTGAGGGGCGCCAAGGCCGGCGTCGATAACCTTGACGTTGTCGGGCAGTTGTAGTTTCTTGAGTTCCTCGACGACTGCAGGACCGAAACCATCGTCTCCGAAGAGGGGGTTGCCGCATCCTGCGATCACGATCTCACGGAATAGCATGCGTGTACGCTCACTGAATGAGTTTCTGGGCTACCAGTCTCTTGTCTTCGTCGATCACAATCATGTGCGTCGCACAGGAGACGCAGGGGTCGTATCCACGCATGATGACTTCCGCGAGCCTCCAGGGCGCACCGGTCAGCGCACGGCTGCAGGTGGGGAAGTTCCAGGTGGTCGGGACGAGCATCGAGAAGTACTGCACCCGGCCGTCCTTGACCCGGGCAAGGTGGACGTCGGTTCCACGGGGCGCTTCGTTTGCGGCCCATCCGAGGGAGCCGTCGCCCTGCGGGATCTCATCGGCGACTACCTTTCCAGAGGTGTTGAGCGCATCGAGTGCGTCGATGATGCCGTAGGCAGTCTCGGGGAACTCCATCTGGCGGGCGATCTGCAGGCCGATGGTGCCCTTCTCGTCGTAGTTCTTGAAGATGGCCTGGCGTGCACGCGGTCCGACCTCGAC
>NZ_LFRO01000044.1:3127-11280 GCF_001512385.1 Methanoculleus sp. DTU007
ACGGGGGTGGTGCCGCCTACCGGGTAGTTCGGGTCGGCCTCGGTGACTTCGACCTCACCCATGTACCAGTCCCAGGGGCGGACTTCGGTGAACCGCTCGGGGAACCACATCGGGGTCTCGTCGAGGCTGGAGCTGCCGTAGACCGGTGCGACGGCCATGTAACCCTGGTTGTGGTAACCGAGGTCCTTCGGGATCGGGACTTCGACGCCGCCGACCTCTGCCCAGTCGCGCTTCTGGTAGTTCCGGAAGACCGCGATCATGAACTCCATCTGTTCCTGGACGAGGACACGAGCTTCCTTCGCGAGGTCGTAGATCTTCGCCTTCGCACGCGGGGTGATGTTCTTGTACATACCGCCGACGCGGGGGTTGCTCGGGTGGATGGCCTCTCCGCCGACGATCTCGCCGATGGTCTGGCCGATCTCACGGATCCGCTGGATCCGGAGTGCAACGCTCCTGACCGGTTCTTCCTTCGAGAACGGGTTGATCTTCATGTCGGTCCCGGGGAGGTACATGTCCGGGAGGGACAGGATGTTGTGGATGGCGTGGCTGTGCATCCTGTTGGCACACTGCAGGATGTAGCGCAGGAGTTTCGCGTCCTCGGGGATCTCGCACCCGATGGATGCCTCCATCGCTTCGATACCCGCCAGGGTGTGTGCAATGGGGCAGATACCGCAGACGCGCGATGCAATCTTTGGAACCTGATCCATCGTCTTGCCGATGGCGAGCTTCTCGACACCCCTCACCGGGGTGATGCTGAGCCAGTCTCCACGCTCGATGATGCCTTCATCGTTGACCTTCAGAACGAGCTTTGAGTGGCCTTCATGTCTCGTAGTTGGGGAAATCTCTACAACTTTCGACAAATATATCGCCTCATTCCGATATTTGGTGTTCTGAACACTATACCGGTGTTATGCAGATTTGTTACCACACAATGTTGTACTGGAAACGTACGCGAGTACGTCGGAAAGAAGTATGACGAAAACAGAGTTTATAGCTTTCGCTCTAGTGTCTCTCGAAATAATACCTTTCGTAAAACGCGTACCACTTGATGATAATATTGATTTACATAATATATTGTGCAAAAAATATTATCAGTTTTATAGTGCGCCTTTGTCCATCTCCGCGACGAGCTCCGCTATCGTTGCCTTTCGCTCCGCGTAAGCATTGTGCTGATGAATGCTCTCCTCATTCGTCTGCTTAATCGTGACTACAGTATCTCCTGGGAGATACCTGAACTGCGCGATTACCTTGCGGGCCATTTCGCGAACGCAGTCCTCTACGAACCGCGGGTTCTTGTGTGCTTCCATCACCACGTAACTCTCGTCCCCCCGCTTGAGAAGTTCGTAGATGCGCGCACTCATGGAATCCTTCAGGATCTTGATGATCTTCTCGAGGCTGACATGCTGATCGTCATCTGTCTCAATGCAGAGGAAGCCCCGACCGCGCTGGTTGTGCGTGGCCATCGGCACCTCCTTGAAGAATGCCTCGATCTTTTCCTCCTCCACGCCAAGGTTCTCGAGGACATGCAGGGCATGATCCTTCATGATGTTCTGAGCGCAGGGGCAGGCGGTCATCCCGGTTACTTCAGCGCCGATGCTCTTTCGGATGATCGGGTTCCCATCGTTTCTCTGGGCTACTGCACTTGCGTGGACGTTCACGACCTCATGACAGCTCGTCTCGCTGACCGGGGTCTCGCGTCTGACCATGAACTGGCTCCGCATCCGGACCTCGGTCCGCTCCGCGTACTCATGCCGGTCGAGGAGTTTCCTCGCCACTGCACTGCAGAGTTCCTCGATCCCGTTGACATCACCGTCGATGGCATGTTGCAGCACGTCATCGATCACTTCGAAGTTCCGGGAGAGGTTTGCACCCTTGAGACTTCCCGGAAGATCAACGAAGACGTCAAAGACGGAGATGAATATGACCGGCCGTTTGCCGGGTCTGGCGACTTCAACAAGTTTTTTGACGTTCTTCACACCCACCCGGGTCAGGTTGATGCGAACCTCGGGCAGGCTGGACTGGACATCTGGCAGATCCATCACAAATCCTCAATCACGTATTGGGATCAAGGTTTCACTTCATCAACCTTAAAATGACCCTCCGGAGGGAGCAGTTCTGCTATATAGTATTTATCAGGTCTGCTGCCCAACCGAGTGTGAGAGAACTATGGTACAGAAATACTACGAGTCTGACGCAGACCCCCGCACCCTGGAGGGCAAGACCATCGCCGTCATCGGTTACGGCTCTCAGGGCCGCGGTCAAGCGCTGAATCTGCGCGATTCCGGCTGTCAGGTCATTATCGGACTGCGGCCGGGCGGCAGCTGGCAGAAGGCATCCGAGGACGGTTTTGAGGTCTACCCCGTGGCTGAAGCGGTCAAGCGTGCCGATATCGTCCAGATCCTCCTCCCCGACGAGAGCCAGGGATCCATATACCGCACGGCAATCGGCCCCTATCTCAAAGAGGGCGCCTGCCTGATGTTCTCACACGGGTTCAACATCCACTACGGCCAGATTGTCCCCCCACCCACCGTCGATGTGGTCATGGTCGCCCCGAAGGGGCCCGGGCACATGGTCCGGCGGACCTACGAGGAGGGAAAAGGCGTTCCTGCGCTCATCGCCGTCCATCAGGACGCAACAGGGAAGGCACGCGCCATCGCGCTCGCCTACGCCTGGGGAATCGGCGCGACCCGTGCGGTCGTACTCGAGACGACGTTTGCCGAGGAGACCGAGACTGACCTCTTCGGGGAGCAGGCCGTCCTCTGCGGCGGGGTGACATCGCTCATCAAGGCGGGGTTCGAGACCCTGGTGGATGCCGGGTACGCGCCCGAGATGGCGTATCTTGAGGTCCTGCACGAGATGAAACTCATCGTCGACCTGATCTATGAGGGCGGGTTTACGAAGATGCGCGAATCGATCAGCAACACCGCCCAGTACGGCGACCTGACCCGCGGCCCCCGGGTCATCGGCCCTGAGGCCTACGCGGCGATGCAGGAGATCCTTGAGGAGATCCAGAGCGGCGAGTTCGCCCGGGAGTGGATGCTTGAGAACATGGTGAACCGCCCGGTCTTCACCGCGCTGACAAAAGCGGACGAAGAGCACCTGATCGAGCAGGTGGGAAGGGAGATCCGCGGGTTCATGCCGCAGTTCAGGAAGTAATACTCCTCTTCTTTTTGGATCCTCGTTTTTATACTAACCTGTCATATCCCCTGGTATGGCTGTCTGTATCATCTACCACTCGGAGACCGGCAACACCCGGACCGTGGCCGAGCGGCTTAGCGCGGAAGTCGGCGGCGATCTCGTCGCGGTCCGGGACCTTGCAGGGTACTCGAAGGTGGGGATGTACCTCCGGGGCGCTCCGCGAGCCCTGCGTGGGGAACTTGCCAGGATCGAGCCTGCCGTCATCGATGTCTCCGGCTACGACATTGTTGCTCTTGGAACCCCCGTATGGGCGGGCAACCCCACCCCTGCGGTGAACGCGGCAATCGGCGCCCTTGTGGGCATCGAAGGAAAGGCGGCCGTCGTCTTCTGCACCTCGGGCGGGATGCCGGGTAAGACGCTTGAAGCCGTAACAGCGATGCTTTCAAACCGCGGCGCCGACGTCAGGGGTGCGGTCTCGTTCACGGTGCAGGATCTGCGGCAGGGGGCGCCGATCGATGCCCTGGCCGATCTCGTCCGGCAGCTGGAAAAAGAGAAGGTCGTTTAGAAACGCATCGTCCGGGTCGTGGTGGAGAGCGCGGTCTCGAGTTCTTCCGGCGTGATGACGACCGTCTCGCCCTTCAGCCGGAGGGTGAGGGCGTCGCCTCCGACGGTGCCGATGATCCGGCCCTCCACCCCGGCGAGGGCCGACTCATCCGGAACCGCGACCAGGAACCGACCGTAGGTCTCGGAGAAGAGTTCTTCCAGGGGATCGCCGGTGAGGGTGACGTCCGCACGCGGCGCGATCTTTGCAAGCGCGGCAAGAAGGCCGCCCCGGGAGAGATCGGTTGCGGTGGTGACCCGCCCCTCCCTCACAAGGTCGCGAACGACGGCAACGACGGCCGGATCGGCCATTGCGGGTGCGGATCCTCCGCATCCGGTGACTGCGTCGAGGACCGATCCGCCAAAGTCCGGCTCGGTCTTCCCGATCAGGGCAAGTTTCTCCCCACTCTTTGGCGCCGTCCATCTCCGGATCTCGCCCCGTCCGACCATCCCGAGCGAGGGCGTGGGCTTGATCTGCGTACCAAACTCGTCGCTTTCGTTGTAGAGCGAGACGTTGCCGCCGACGATCGGGGTCTCAATCTTGCGCGCCGCATCCCCGAGCCCGAGGATGGATTGCTCGAGCTGCCAGTAGGTCTCCGGGTGCTCGGGGCTCGCGAAGTTCAAGCAGTCGACGATGCAGAGCGGGTCGGCGCCGAGACAGGCGAGGTTGCTCGCGTTCTCGATGACGGCGTTTGCCGTCCCTTCAAAGGGCTTTAAATAAATGTGCCGGGGGTTGCACCCGCAGGAGAGGACGAGGGCTTTATCCTCCAGTCGGAGGACTGCTGCGTCGTGGACGAGCGAGACCGACTGGAGCTGGACGTCTTTGTCGTACTGCTCGTAGACCCAGTTCTTCCTGGCCACGTCGGGGTGCGAAAGGACCGCGAGCGCGAGGTCTTTTACCGGCATCGTCGGGCGGACGAATGGGGTTTCGGCCGAGTACGGCTTCTTGTCCCAGGCGCAGAGCGGGGCTCCGCCGACGAGGAGGTCGATCGGGAGATCGGCAACGGTCTCGCCGTGGAACTTCACGATGTAGCGGGGTTCTTCGATAACCTCACCGATATCGCTCCAGCGGAGATCATACTTCTCTGCGATCTCCCCCATCAGGGCGACGTCTTCGGGCGCCACCTCGATGAGCATCCGTTCCTGGGACTCCGCGAGCATGATCTCGCGCGGCGTCATTCCGGTCTCGCGAAGATGGACCCGATCGGCGTAGATGACGGCGCCGAACGTGCTCGCCATCTCGCTCGATGCTCCTGCAAGGCCTGCGGCCCCGAGATCGCGGCAGGAGAGGACCTTCCCGGTCTCCGCCATGGCAAGGATTGCATCGATGAGGAGCTTTTCCGTGTATGGGTCGCCGACCTGAACGCTCGGCCGGTCGGCAGCCTCCGCATCCTCTGCAAGGTCGCGGGATGCGAACGATGCGCCGCCAAGCCCGTCCCGGCCTGTCGAGGAGCCGATCAGGACAAGGTGGCTCCCCGGCCGTTTTACCCGGGCGGTGATGTAGCGGTCGGGTTTGACGGTCCCGACGCAGACGACGTTCACGAGCGGGTTTCCCGAATAGGATGGGTCGAAGACGAGTTCACCACGGACGACCGGCACACCGATACAGTTGCCGTAATCCCCGATCCCGGCGACGACGTGCTCAAAGAGGTAGCGGTTCTTCTCGCTTGCGAGGGGGCCGAAGTAGAGCGGGTCCATCAGGGCGATGGGCCGGGCGCCCATTGAGAGGACATCGCGGACGATCCCGCCGACTCCGGTGGCGGCGCCGTCGTAAGGGTCTACGTAACTGGGGTGGTTATGGCTCTCCATCCCGATGGCGAGGGCACAGGTGTCGCTGAACCGCACGATCGCGGCATCGTCTCCCGGCCCGAGGAGCACCTCGCTCCCGGTGGTAGGCAGCGTCCGGAGAAGTGTTTTGGTGGACCGGTAACTGCAGTGTTCGCTCCAGAGGTTTTCAAAGCAGGCAATCTCGACGTCGGTTAAGTCCCGTCCGAGGGTTTTGCGCAGCAATTCAAGGTCCTGTGCCGGCAACATACTGTAAAACTGATGGGTTGCCTATCTACATAAGTATGTGCAAGCCCGGGAGTTTGGGGAACCACTTTTTGACGTCGCGCGACCAATACTGAGGCATGACTCCTTCATACGAGGATCTTCTAAAGAAGGCTTATACCAATATCACGGAGCCGACGGAGTTTGAGGATAGGTTCACGGTTCCGACCGCCCGCGTCTTCATCGAGGGGAAGACCACTGTTCTTGAGAACTTCGCAGAGATTGCAAATACTCTCCGGCGCGACCAGGATCACCTCATGAAGCACCTCCTCGGAGAACTCGGCACCGCCGGCAAGATCGAGGGGACGCGAGCCATCTTCTCGGGGAAGTTCGAGCAGGAACAGATCAGCACGATCATCAAGGGTTACGTCGACGACTACGTCATCTGCTCCGAGTGTGGAAAGCCGGATACCCGCCTCGTCAAGAGCGACCGGGTCCTGATGCTCCGGTGCGACGCCTGCGGTGGTCACAGACCGGTCCGGAAGAGAAAGGCGACCCAGGACTCCTCTGCAGCGGTAAAGCCGACCGAGGGGGCAGTCATGGAGGTCACCCCGCAGTTCCTCTCGAAGCGCGGTGACGGCGTCGTGAAACTCGACCGCTACACAATGTATGTCGCAAACGCAAAACCGGGTCAGAAGGTGAAGGTGAAGATCACCCGGATCGCCGGGACGATCATCTTTACCGAGCGCGTGGACTGAGCACGCCTTTTCTGATCTCCACCCACATCCCCTCCTCTTCTTCCCGGATACGGGCGTGGGCGAGACCGCTCTCTCTAAGTTCCCGGCGGAGCGTCTCGGGAGTCGCCTGCCCGCTTCGCCGGGCGACGTCGTCGTCCCAGTTCGGGTTTCGCCGCCGCATCTCAGCAAAAATGGCTTTTTTGATCTCGGGGGTCCCGAAACTTCCGCCGACGAACGCAACGCCGCCGGGTCGGAGGACCCGCTCGATCTCGCGGAATGCCTGGGGCCGATCTTCCCAGAAGTAGATTGAGCCCCGGCTGACGGCGAGGGAGACGGAATCGTCCCGGAGGGGCATACAGTGGACATCGCCGGTGACCGGGATTACTCTGGCCGGCAAGTCTGCGGCAGTCTTTTGGGCAATCCGGGACATCGCCGGGTCGGCATCGAGCGCGATGACGGAGAGGTTGCTCCGCTCGGCGAGCGCGACGGCAAGAAGGCCCGGCCCGCTCCCGATATCAAGCGCAAACCCGTCCCGTATCCCGGACCACTCGAGCGCCTGCTCGGCGATGACGGGATAGATGGGGGCAAAGACCTCCCGCGCGATCCGGGCGAAGCCCTCGGCGCTCCTCTTCATGGGCAGTCTTATGCGGTATCGAGGGTTTTGACCTGCCGGAGGAGTTCTTCAGCTACGCTGGAGAGCCGCTTTGCAGCATCGGTGACTGCAAGGAGAGGGGGCCGGCCGTTAATTGTTGTGACGACCAGTTCGGGGTCGGTGAACTTGAACGCCTGACGGCGCTGCGCCACGTCCACGTCGGGATCGTTCAAGAGTTCGGCGGCGAGCGCGTTGATATATGTGTTGCCTTCGCCTTCAAAGAGGATCCGGGCCTTATCGTCAGTCAACTCCAGGAGTTTGATCTTCATGGCCATATGCACCATATAGTTGGTCTCGGTAGAGATTATAAATGTGGGTGCGGGTGTCTGACGGCCTTACTCCCAGCAGAACGTCTCCATATCGTATCCTGCGTGCGGCATACCCGGCGGGACCAGGTGACTCATGTGGACGCACCGGTAATCCCTCGCCCCGACGTCGCGTGCGAACCGGACCGCCTCGGCGTAGTTCATGTGTTTGGTGATGGAGTAGCCTGCAGGAGCGATGGCGTCGAGAAAGAGGAGATCGATATCCGCCTCCTTGAGGAGGTCCCTGCTCTCGTCCGGGATATCCTCCCTTGTGTCGCTTGTGTAGGCGATCGTTACATCGTCGTGCTCGAGGAGGAGGCCGCAGGTGTAGACCGGCGGGTGGTTCACTTCAAAGAACGTGAAGGTGAGGCCGAAGAGGTCGAACGGCTCGTAGACGGGGTGCGGGTGCTTTTCAAAGGAGAGGAAGTGAAGGTAGCCGGAACAGTAGTCAATCACATTCGGCGCCGCATAGACCGGGGGGATCTTCTGCACCCGGTAAAACTCTCCAAACCCTATAAAGTGGTCGTAGTGACCGTGCGACCAGATGACCGCGTCGATCTGGGGCGAGCAGGCCCGGAGGAGTTGCTGCCTAAGATCCGGCGACGACTCAATAAGAATGTGCTTGCCCTCAGTCTCGACGAGGAGGGACGTCCGGAGCCTCGACCTCCCCGCTGCGATCATCGCCTGGCAGTTCTCGCAGTCGCACCCTACCTTCGGCGTCCCGATGGCGTC
>NZ_LFRO01000087.1:0-906 GCF_001512385.1 Methanoculleus sp. DTU007
GATCTTGCCCTCTGCATACTCGCAGAGCCTGACGCCAACCTGGGCTTGATCCGGCTCTCGATGAGGCGATCCTAAAATTATAAGACCCCTCAAATAAAATCAAAGATCATGGCATTCCGGGAAATTGACGATGATCTCTGGGAGATTGTTCGGAAATACCTTCCCCCAACGAAGCCGCACATTGGCCGACCGCGGTGTGACCCCCGCGGGTTGTTCAACGGTATCCTGTACGTTCTGACCACCGGATGCACCTGGCTCGATGTTCCGGCGAACTACGGCACCAAATCGACGGTTCATCGGTACCACCTTGAACTCTGCGAGAAAGGAGTGTACCAGGCGATCTTCCTTGACCTTCTCCGGTCGGGGTACGAGATCAAAAAAATCGATCTCTCGCACTGTTCTACCGATACTAAAGCTATTCCCGCTAAAAAAGGGGATCGACCGGCTATGATGGCTATAAAAAGGTAAACGGGAACAAGCTGAGTGCTCTGGTCGATCGAAACGGTCTCCCGCTTGCCTGCACAGTTTCCCCTGCTAACGTCCATGATTCCCGTCTCTACGAGCCAACCCTCAAAGCGTTTGAGATCCCCGAGGTGCAGGATCATCCCACGATCATCTCCGCAGATGCAGCCTACGATGCCCGAGAAATTCGTCAGTACAACCGGAAACGAGGGATCAAGAGCAATATCCCGGTAAATAAGAGATCCCGGGTACATCCAAAACGCGGGAGACCAGTCTGGTTCGATCGGGAACTCTACAAAAAACGCAGCGCCGTCGAACGGTTCTTCAGCTGGATTGAGGCGTTTAAAAAGATCGTTCCGCGTTACGAGCGATATGAGCATTCATTCATGGGATTGATTCACCTGGCATGTGCGGTCATGATCGGGAGAATATTGGGATGACCTC
>NZ_LFRO01000058.1:0-30943 GCF_001512385.1 Methanoculleus sp. DTU007
TCTTCGAGGGCAAGACGACCGATGCAAAGGATATATCCTTTACCGTTCAGTCCGATTCGTCGGGCCTGAGCCTGCCGCTCTCCCCTGTCCCGGTTGCCGCAGCACTCGCGTTCATCTGCCTCCTGGTAGCGAGTAGACGACATCGCGAGAACCGGTGATCAGTTCCTGCCCGTGCGGCCGCATGTTCTGCGCGGGCAGGCCACCGGATGAAGAGAGGAGTGGATGATGAAAATTATGAACAGAATCGCAGTGATCCTTGCGATTCTCCTTGTTTCGGCCTCCGTCGTGCCGGCGCTTGCGGGTTCGCCCGTGGATACCCCTGGTGATCCTCTCGCGGGAAGCGATCAGCAGACGGAGGCCGGTGCCGGGGCGACCGGCGACGATAGCCAGCCGCCCGAAGAACCTCTTTCTGATCCGACTGGGCCTGAAGATGGCTCTTCTGGGCCGGAGGGAGATCCGACTGGGCCTGAAGATGATTCTTTAGGGCCGGATGAAAATCTGCCGGGCCCGGACAGTTCGCCCGAGGACGATACGCCTCCGGTTGAGGATGGCGATGCCCCCGAGGCGACACCCACACCGGAGGGCCCGGAAGAGGGCCTGCCAACGGCCGAGAACGGCACGGTGACGCCGGAGCCGGAGGAGACGCCCACCGTCGATCCGACGCCGGAAACGACCACTACACCGGCCCCGACGAACACTACAAACACCACACCGACCGTGACCACTACACCGGTCCCGACAAACACCACTACCGAACCCACGCCCGAACCCGGGATCGTGGTGAACGAGTCCGTCTCTACCGACCCGCCGACTGAGAACGAGACGGCCGCAGCGCCCCCCTCTCGCGCGGCCGTGCTCTGCATCTGGGAGCAACTCGATACCACCGGCGGTGCGCTCGATGACGACCCGGTGGAGCCGGGCAGCCAGTTCCTGCCGCCCTGCGCCTACGGCGCCACGAAGACCGTGCAGATCCGTGCGGTCGTCGCCGGGAACAGCATGGCGACGTATCCGATCGTTGCCGACGTGACGTCACCCGACGGCTCGCCCTTCTGCCGGGTCAACCTGACCCGGCAGAACTCCACGGTGGATGCCCTCGAGGCGGCCTCCGTGGCCGGGCTGGTCACCTACGCTCACGATACAAGCCTCAATGAGGCTGTTCGCGCCCTGGAGGGCGCCGATGCCGTGATCTATGTGGGTGAGGTCGACCTCTCTTACAACCAGGCGCCCGGGGATTATCAGGTCTCGGTGCAGGTCCTGCCTGAAGAGGCAGATCTCGTCGATCGGCCGCCAGGGAGCATCTTCACCTACCTGCCGACGGCATCGTTCGAGATTGACTTTGCCGCGGTGGACTACGGCGTCGTCGAACGGGATACCGATGCCTGGGTCAGGGGCGACGCCGAGTTCGGGACGGCGCAGAGCCCGACGATGAGGAACACCGGCAACGTGCCGATCCGGGTCATCGTCCGCCAGGACGACATGGGGCTTGACGTTCCGGCCGTCTACACGGCAAAACTCGGCAGCGACGGTATTCCCGTCGCCTTCGGGCCGACGGAGGCGGTGACCATTCCCGGCGTCGTGGCGGTTGACGAGACAGTGCCGCTCTCGTTCGCCCTCAGGGTTTCCAGTGGCGAGGGTACGCCGAGCGGCAGGCTCTGGGTCAGCTGCGTCCCTGCAACGGGGGATGACTGACCCGGATTCTCCTCTTTTTTCGGAGCGTCCTGCTCACCTTCGTCCGGCGGCCCGCCGTCAACCCGGGAATGCAGCCCGGCAAGGTCCATTACGAGTCCGGGGGGTCCGTCCGGCATGCACCGCGGCCCGGGGTTTCGGGATCGATTGCAGGGTGATACATTGTCCGTAAACTACCAGAGAGTACTCGAAGACTCGTTTGACTACACAGGGAACATCCTCCGGGGAGGCTGGGTCCGGTGGCTCCAGCTCATCGCCTCCGTCATCGTCTTCCCGCTCATCTACGGCTACTTCGTCCGTATCATGCGGGGAGGCCCGGCCCCGGAGTTCGGCGGCTGGGGCAGGCTCTTTATCGACGGCCTGAAACTGCTCGTCGTGTACCTCGCCTACATCGCGCTCATGTTCGTCGTCGCAATAGCCCTGGTGGGCGGCGCCGGGGTCCTCGCCGGGCAGAACAGTCCCGTGGCCGCCGTCGCCGCCCTCGTCTCGTTCATCCTCCTCGTCCTCATCTGGCTTGTCGCGCAGATGGCAATGGTGCGGTTCGCGAAGGCCGGGCTGCTCCGCGAGGCATTCAACATCCCCGTTGTCCTCGCCCAGATCCGGAGGATCGGCTGGGGGTCGTACATCTTCTCCCAGATCATCCTCCAGCTGGTCCTCATGATCTTCGGGATGGTCCTGGTCTTCCTCGTCGCCCTCGTCACGGGCGTTATCGGACTCTTCGTGGGCATCGCCGGGATTCTCCTCTTCCCGGTCCTCATGCTCGTCGTATCCCCGGCGATCTACATCTTTCAGTACCGCTACAACACCCTCGTCTACGAGAGCGGGACGGCGGGCTCCCCGCCCGTGACGGCAACCCCGTAGGCGGGGGCAATACATACCCCAATCTTTCTGAAGGCCGGTTCAACACCTGCGCGTGCGCTCCGGGCCGGGAGAGGGGGCAAAGTCGTGCGTGCCGGGAAAATATGCCGCCCTCGCTCCCCCCGGCCCGGTTCAGACCGCACGCCGGCAAACGGCAACCGTTCTCCTGCGTACCGGACTGCGTTGCTTCGTAAGAATTGTGGGCAGATTGGTTGTATCCGCCGGTGCGGGCGCATCAATCTGCCGTGTACGACCAATCCTCGCGGCTCAAAGGACGGCTTCTTTAAACTTGTCGAAGCCGACCCGCTCGATCGTCGCGCCCAGGCGTTCGGGGGCCTGCCCGTTCTCCCGGTAGAACGCGATGACCTTCCGCGCCAGCGCCAGGGCCTGCTCCTCGGTCAGCCCCTTGGCGAGCTCCCGGCCCACTTTTGCCGTCCCGCCGCCCTTGCCGCCGACGACCGCCGTGAACCCATCGTCGGTGCCGACGAACCCGAGGTCTCTCATCCAGGGGTCGCTACAGCAGTTGGGACAGCCTGAGACGGCCATTTTGAACTTGGCGGGCGCCGGTTTGCCGTAGAACTCCTTGTCGAGGGCAAATCCCAGTCCCGGGCTGTCCTGTTTGGCGCGCTTGCACGATCGGGTGCTGGGGCACATCTGGATGCTCCGTATGGTCAGGCCGATGGCCTTGGAGCTGTCTTCGAACTCAGCCCATGCAGCATCAAGGTCCTCTTCCTGTATGCCGACGATGATCATCCTCTGGGTGCCCGTGAGTTTCACGAACTTCGCACCGTACTTCTCTGCTACATCGGCGATCTTCCGCAACAGTGCAGGTTCGACGAAGCCCCCGGGAATGTGGGGCGCGATCGAGAACGTCTCAAGGTCTCTCTGGACAATAGCTCCTTTTGCAGGAATGTTTGCCTTTGCCATGGTTTTAACCAACATTCTAAGAACGTCGTTACAACCAGTTATAGTATGCGAATCGCATCCCGGGCGATCCCATCGTTTTTGAGTGCATCGTGACGATCTCACCCCGGAATGGAGACGGCCGCCTCACTGTTGCCCCTCCCGGTGAGTCCTGCAGTATTGCCAATAACCTATAACATGGATGACGTCGGTGAGGGGGGCGAACGGAGATGGATAGAATGGCAGAGCAATCACAAAGAAGCGGCGAGCAGGCGTTGATGGAGAGGAATCCCACCCGGATTACTGCCGAGCCCGGAAAGCAGGAGCTGATCATCGTCCGGGAGTTCGACGCTCCCCGCGATCTGGTCTTTCGGGCTTACACCGACCCGGAACTCTTCAAGCGGTGGATCGGCCCGCGGGGTTACACCACGAGGATCGAGGCGTTTGAGGCCCGGAGCGGGGGCAGCTGGCGGTATGTTCAGACGGACAAGGACGGCAACGAGTACGGGTTCCACGGGGTGAACCACGATGTGACGCCCCCCGAGCGGATCATCCAGACGTTCGAGTACGAGGGGCTCCCGGAGTCCGGCCATGTCAGCCTCGAGGAGGCGAGGTTCGAGGAGCTTCCCGGCAACCGGACGAGGTTCACCGGCAGGTCGGTCTTCCTCTCGGTGGAGGACCGCGACGGGATGGTGCAGTCCGGTATGGAGGAGGGTTTGAAGGACTCTTTCTTGCGGCTCGACGAGCTCCTGGAGAGGCTGCAGAAGTAGGGGCGACAGGGAATCCCGCTCCCCCTCCCATCCATGAGCCGGCTCCCGGTCACCCCGGCGGGCTGACCGTCGCGGTCTTTCCCGCCGATTTTTCCGGTGTTACAGCCTTTTGTACCATAACCCCTGCCGGGATCGGTCAACTCCCAAACAGCCTCGCGGATAACCGGGCATCGCCTGTCAATACCAGATCCGTGGTTGATCTTGCGACCGCCACCCGGTATGCTCCTTCTGCAATGCGCCACCTGCCGGCTTCTTCGTCGAATCGTGCAAGCAGGCGGGGGTCGGCCTCGATCGTCACCTGCCGTCTCTCACCCGGCCCGAGCAGGACGCGCTGGAATCCGAGAAGCCGCATCCGCCTCTCATCCGCCGCCTCCGTCAGATACACCTGCGGCACGTCCGCACCCTCGCGTTCGCCGGTGTTCGTCACGGTGAACCTCGCCGTGATCGTCTCGCCGCCGCCGACCGCAAGATCGCTGTAGGCAAACGTCGTGTAACTCAACCCGTGGCCGAAGGGGAAGAGCGGCGTATCGCCCGTCTTTGCGAACCAGCGGTAGCCGACCTCCGCGCCCTCATCGTAACGGATGGTGGTTGATGTCCCCCACGGCGTGCCGAGGCCGGGGAGGTCCGGCCTCGGAGTCCGGGCGAGGTCGGCCGGGAAGGTGATCGGCAGATGGCCGGAGGGGTTCACCGTCCCGGTGAGCACCTCGGCGATCGCCTGCCCGCCGGCCTGCCCTGGATACCACGCCTGGACGACTGCCTTCACCTTGTCCAGCCACGGCATCGCGACCGGGTTGCCGGTCTCCAGCACCACGACGGTGTTCGGATTGGCGGACGCCACGGCCTCGATGACGGCGTCCTGGCCCCAGGGCAGCGAGAGATCGGCGATGTCGAAGCCTTCGCCCTCGACGCGGATCCCGAAGACGATGGCGACGTCCGAGCGACGTGCGAGCAGGACCGCCTCCGCCGGCGTCTGTCCGGGGTCAAACTCGATCTCCGCCGAGGGCAGGAGTCTCTTCAGCTCCTCAAGGGGCGACGACGGGAGAAGGTAGAGGTTCCGTGCGCGCCCCAGGGGCCCCGGGCCGCCGATCTTGACGATACCCGCATACCCGCCCACCGGGAGCACCGCACCCGATCCGGTGCCGCTCGGGACACCGAGCTGCGCGTAGCCGCCGATCACTGCGATCTTGAGCGGTCTTTCGGTCGCGAGCGGCAGGATGCCGTCGTTCTTCAATAGCACGATACCCTGCCGGGCGGTCTCGAGGGCGATCTCGTTGTGCGCTTCCATGTTGACCTCGGGCGCCGGCCCCCACGAGTCGGCCCCGACCGCGTAGAGCGAGCGCAGGATGCGGCGCACCATATCGGAGAGACGCTCCTTCGGGAACCTGCCTTCGGCGTAGGCCTTCCGGAGTGGGTCCGTGAAGGGCTCCGTCTTCCAGAAGACTGCGTCTGCCTGCACGCCGGATTCCTGGTCGAGCCCGGCGAGAGCGAACTCCCAGGAGGGCGTCGCGCCCCAGTCGGACATCACCCAGCCCTTATATCCCCAGGCGCCCTTGAGCACCTCGTTTAAGAGATAATGGTTCCCGCCAGCATACTCGCCGTTGATCTTGTTGTAGCCGCTCATGATCGCGCCGGGCTCCGAACGCTCGATCGCGATCTGGAATGCGAGCAGGTCGGACTCGCGGTGCGCCGAGGGATCGATGATCGCGTCCAGCCAGTGCCGGTTGGTCTCGTTGCAGTTGAGCGAATAGTGCTTGAGCGTCGAGATGACACCCTGGCTCTGGATGCCGCTTACCGCCCCGGCGCCGAGGACGGCGGTGAGGAGCGGGTCCTCGGAGTAGTACTCGAAGTTGCGGCCGTTGCGCGGGTCGCGGGCGAGGTTGATCCCGCCGGCCAGCATGATGTTGAACCCCCGGATCCGGGCCTCGCGGCCGAGCAGCACGCCGCCGTCGCGGGCGAGGTCCGGGTTGAAACTCGACCCGACGACGATGGAAGCCGGCAGCGCGGTTGCGCCCGTATCGTCGGGGCGGTACCCGGGGTTGGTGATGCCCATGCTGGCATCGCTCGATCGCAACGCCGGGACGCCGAGCCGCGGCACGCCGGGCGTGTAACCGGCGCTCATGGCCACGTCTTCCGGGATGCGCTCATCACGGACTTTGATGATGCCGCCGGTGGCGCCCATGATGCTGATGATCATCGAGAATCGCTCGTCGTCGGTCATCCTCTGTTCGGTCTCGGCCGCCCGGGAATCGGCTGTCTTTTGCCCGGGTTCAAGCACTTGCGTGGTGGTCACCTCTTCTTCCCCTCCCGGCATTCCCCCGTCCGTCGGGCGGGGAACCGTGCCGCGGTGGGAGACGACACTGGTGATAAATATTTGTGTGAAACAGGGATCCGATCTCGACGCCAGTAATGGGCGATAGTTATCGTGACGGTGGTGGCATGACCGTCGGGTGACTGCACGCCTTGTCATCCGGCTCCGGGCTGGAGCATGGCACGGAGTGAGTAAAAACTGTGGGAAAAACTGCGCGTGAACAACCGGCAAAAAATCCGGTGGAAAGCGGGGGGTTGCGGATCATGCTCCGGGGAAGGCACGATCGTCCATGCGGTGAGAGGCATGAAAATACCGGATTTATCGGTCCATTTCAGGGATGCATCTCCGGGGAAAGGAACAACATAGAATCAATCGTTTCAAAAACGGTGATGGGCTCGCTGAGATTCGAACTCAGGACCTCCGCCATGTCAAGGCGACGTCATAACCAGCTAGACCACGAGCCCGTGTCTACCCGACGATCACTAATGTTGGTGTTACAGGTATAAAATGATTCCTATTCCCCACAATCGCCCCCTTACCCGCTCCATCCTATCGGGGAGCGGCACGCGGGGCAAAAAGGGGGATGATGGCCGGACCAATCAGATCTCGGCGTGCTTTGCCGTATGAATCCCGTCGATCTTCTTGATCTCTTCCATCGCTTCGGCCGGCACCGCGGAGTCGACGGTGAGGACCATCAGCGCCTCTTCGCCGGGCTTGTGGCGCCCGACCTGCATCCCGGCGATGTTCACGTTCGCCTGACCGAGGATCGTCGCGGCCTTGCCGATGATACCGGGCTTGTCGATGTGGCGGGAGATGACCACGTGGCCCGTCGGGGTCAGGTCGGTCAGGTAGCCGCCGATGCTCACGATGCGCGCGTGGTCCGGGGCCGAGACGCTGCCGCTCACCGACTCGGTCATCTTATCGGTCTTTGCGGTGATGCTGATGATGTTCTTGAAGCCGTACGCTTCTTCGGTGGTGGTCTCGCTCAGCCGGATTCCGCGCTCTTTTGCGACAAACTCCGCGTTCACAAAGTTGACCGGAGCCTGGAGGATTGGGTCGAGCATACCCTTCAGGATGACGCGGGTGATGAACTTCGTGTTCGGCAGAGTCGCTGCCTCGCCGCCGTAGGTGATCTTGATCGACTCAAGCCTTCCTTCGATGAGCTGGATGAGGAGGCTGCCCATCTTCTGCGCAAGGGCCGCGTAGGGCTCGATCACCGCCTGCTGCTCTGCGGGGATCGTCGGCGCGTTCACCACATACTTCGCCGCACCGCCCGAAAGCACGCTGATGCACTGGTTTGCGACCGATATCGCAACGTTCTTTTGCGCTTCGACCGTGCTCGCCCCAAGGTGCGGGGTGACGATCACCTTATCGAGTTCGAGGAGCGGAGAGTCCGTCGGCGGCTCGTTCTCAAAGACATCGAGCGCCGCACCGGCAACCTTGCCGCTCTTGATCGCGTCGACGAGGGCTGCCTCGTCGATGATCCCGCCACGGGCGCAGTTAATCAACAGAACGCCATCCTTCATCGTGGCGATCGACTTGGCGTTGATGAGATGGCGCGTCTCCTTGATCAGCGGCGTGTGGACCGTGATGACGTCCGCTCTCCGGAAGAGCTCCTCGATTGGCACCATCTCCACGCCGAGGCTTGCCGCCCGCTCTTTGGTGATGAAAGGATCGTAGGCGATGCACTTCATCTCCATTGCCTGTGCACGCTTTGCAACCTCGCGTCCGATACGCCCAAATCCAATGATCCCGAGGACCTTGTCGTTCAACTCGACTCCCATGAACTTCGAGCGCTTCCATTCTCCCTTCTTCAAGGATGCTGTCGCCTGGGGGATATTGCGCGCGAGCGAGAGCATCATTGCCATCGTATGCTCAGTGGCTGCGAGGGTGTTTCCTTCAGGAGCGTTTGCAACAATGATCCCCCTGCGTGTTGCCGCTTCGGTATCGATATTGTCGACTCCTGCTCCGGCACGGCCGATAAACTTGAGTTTTGTCCCTGCATCGATGACACGTGCCGTGACCTCGGTCCCCGAGCGCACCAGCAGGGCATCGTAATCTCCGATAATAGCAACGAGCTGATCTTCGGTCAGCCCGGTCTTGACATCCACATCACAGAACTCCTTCAGGATGTCAATTCCTTCCTCTGCCAGCGGGTCGCTGACCAGCACTCTATATTTCACAGTTCAACCCATATCTGATTCGACATCATGTGTATTGATGCTTTTTCCTCCCAAATCTTATTAGTAATGGTGAGAAGTATATGTGTGGTGCGAGCATGAAGGAAATGCCCAACGTTCTGTGGCTCGAAGAAATAAAAAAAGAAGATATTCCATCTGTAGGTGGAAAGGGGGCTTCTCTTGGTGAAATGACCTCGATCGGCCTCCCCGTGCCGAAGGCGTTTGTGGTTACTGCTCAGGCGTTCCGCAGATTTCTTGTTGAGACCGGGATCGAAGAGACACTCTTTCGCAGACTGGAGCACCTCGATGTCGATGACAACGGAGCGCTCGAATCCGTCTCAAGGGATGTGCAGGATCTCGTCATGAGCGTCGAGATCCCCGATCATATCCGCGAGGAGATCACCGATGCGTACAACCGGATGGGGGCGAATGGAACGGTCGTCGCCGTCCGTTCAAGCGCTACCGCTGAAGACCTGCCTGAAGCCAGTTTTGCCGGCCAGCAGGAGACTTTTCTCAATATCCTCGGGGAAGCTGACCTCCTTGACGCCATCCAGCGGTGCTGGGCATCACTCTATGGCGCGCGGGCCATCTACTACCGGGCAAAGCAGGGGTTCGACGACCGGAGTGTGAATATCGCCGTCGTCGTTCAGGAACTCATCCGGTCGGAGAAGTCCGGTGTCATGTTCACATCCCACCCGGTCACCGGCGAGCCCCTGACGATCGTGGAAGGATCCTGGGGTCTCGGTGAAGCCATCGTCTCCGGCAGCGTCTCTCCCGACAACTACGTCTATGACCTGAGATCCGGTCGGGTGGTTGACCGCCTGATCGCCGAGAAGGAGATCATGATCGTCCCCGAGGGCGAGCACGGGACAAAGGTTGTCAATCTCTCCGGCGAGCAGCGGGTCGCCCCGGTTCTCTCTGATGAGGAAGTGGCGCGTCTTGCAACGCTCGGCAAGATCGCCGAGGACCACTACGGCGTCCCGCAGGATATCGAGTGGGCGATCGTCGGGAACGAAATCTTCATCCTCCAGTCACGACCCATCACGACGATCAAGCGGCCGGAGATTCCTCGTGGAGGACAGGCCAAGCCGATGGGCGCACAGGGTGTGATCTTGCTCGAGGGTCAGGGTGCCTCTCCAGGTATTGCGACCGGCCGCGTCGTGATCGTGCGCGACGTCAAAGATACGAGCGCGGTCAAGGACGGCGATATCCTGGTCACCCGGATGACCAACCCCGATATGGTGCCGGCGATGCGGCGGGTCAGCGCCATCGTCACCGACGAAGGGGGCATGACCTGCCACGCGGCGATCGTGAGCCGTGAACTTGGTACACCTGCGGTCGTCGGGAGCAAGAAAGCAACGAAAGTCTTGAAAGATGGACAGATAATCACCGTCGACGGGGAGAAGGGTATCATCTACGACGGGACGCTCGAGACCCCGGCGGTCGCCGCTCCGGCACCTGTTGCAGCAGCGGCAGCGGCGGCCCCGGTCATCACCGGTACACTCGTCAAGGTGAACGTCTCCCTGCCGGAGGCCGCACAGCGCGCCGCTGCCACCGGTGCCGACGGCGTCGGTCTTCTGCGGATCGAGCACCTCATCCTCGGCCTCGGCAAGACCCCCGGCTGGTATATCGCGCACGGCAAAGAGGAGGAGTTTATTGCCGAACTCTACCGCGGCATCAAGATTGTGCTCGACGCTTTCCCGGGAAAACCCGTCTGGGTCCGGACGCTGGATGCTCCGACTGACGAATTCCGGAACATGGAAGGCGGCGAGAGCGAACCGATCGAGCACAATCCGATGCTCGGCTGGCGTGGCATCCGCCGGGACTTAAAGAGCCCCGACCAGTTCAGGATGCAGGTGGAGGCCTTCAGGAGGCTCTGGGCTGCTGGCTACAGCAACCTCGGCGTGATGTTCCCGCTCGTCAACCATCCAAAAGAGTTTATCCAGGCCCGGGCCATGATGGAGGAATGGGGCGTCGACGTCGAGAAGGTGACCCTCGGTGTGATGGTCGAGATCCCCAGCAGCGCCATCCTCATCGATGACTTCATCAAGGCCGGCATCCGGTTCGCCTCGTTCGGAACGAACGATCTTGTCCAGTACACGCTCGCCATCGACCGGAACAACGAGAACGTTGCCAATATGTACGAACCCGAGCACCCTGCCGTGCTCAAACTGATCGACTACGCCATCAAAGCCTGCCGCGCAAACGGTGTCGAATGTTCCATCTGCGGTCAGGCCGGCTCCGATCCGAAGATGGTGGCCTGGCTCGTCGAGCACGGGATCACCAGCGTCTCCGCAAATATCGACGCTGTCCCGCGCATCCGTGAGGCCGTGGCGCGAAAAGAACGGCAGATCCTTCTTGATGCGGCGAGAAGAAATGCGTGAACATGGCTGTCCTGAGGAAGACCTCTTCTCCTTCCTTTCGTCAAAGCGGCGGGAGGATCTCGGTTACCATAAAATCTTGAGTTCGATGTGCACGCCGCCCCACCCGATCGCGGCGCGGGCGCATGCGCTCTTTCTTGAGACCAACCTCGGCGACCCCGGGCTCTTCCCCGGGACGGTCGCGCTCGAGGAACTTCTTGTTGAGAGGCTCGGCACCCTGATGCATCATCCCGAGGCCGGAGGATACGCAACAAGCGGCGGGACGGAGTCCAATATCCAGGCCCTTCGGATCGCAAAGAAACTAAAACCGGTCAGTTCGCCGAACATTGTGGTCCCGGCTTCGGGCCACTTCTCATTCCAGAAAGCCTGCGATATCCTGGGGCTTGAGATGCGGGTGGCGCCGCTTGACGCCAACTTCCGGGTGGATGCAGAGGCAGCGGGGGATCTTGTTGACAAAAACACGGTCGCTCTCGTTGGTATCGTCGGGACGACGGAGTACGGCATGATCGATCCGATCGCCGCCTTATCCGATATTGCCCTTGACCGAGACGTCTTCCTTCATATCGACGCCGCGTTCGGGGGGCTGGTCGTCCCGTTCCTCGATCACCCGGTTCCGTTCGACTTCGAACTCCCCGGTGTCGCCTCAATCTCCGTCGACCCCCATAAGATGGGGATGGGCACCATCCCGGCAGGCTGCCTCCTCGTCCGTGACCCGTCGTGTTTTGCGTCCCTCAACGTCGAGACACCATACCTGACCGTGAAGCGGGAGTGTACCCTCACCGGCACCCGGCCCGGCGCCTCGGTCGCGGCGGCCGTCGCAGTCCTTGAGTACCTCGGGATGGATGGCATGCGGGCGGTGGTCGCCGGGTGCATGGAAAATACCCGGCGGTTGATCGAGGGGATGGAGACGATCGGCTGCCAGAGAGCCGTGAGCCCGGACGTCAACGTGGCGACGTTCTCCTGCGACCGCGCTCCCCCCGGCTGGCGGGTATCGCGGACCCGGGCCGGGCATATGCGCATCGTCTGCATGCCCCACGTCACCCGCGATGTGATCGAGGCATTCTTGAAGGAAATGGGTGAAATCTATGCTTGAGCGCTTGATTCAATCATTGGAAGCCTCTCCGGTCATGAAGCGGGGAGAGTACAACTACTTCATCCACCCGATCACCGATGGGGTGCCGCTCCTTGAGCCAGCCATCCTCCGCGAGATCGGGTGTGCCATGGTCCGTTGCCTCAACCTTGAGGGCGTCGATAAAATTGTCGTCTGCGAGGCGATGGGCATCCACATCGGTGTCGCCCTCTCGATGATGACCGACATCCCGCTCGTAGTCGTCCGGAAACGCCCCTACTATCTCCCCGGGGAGGTCGCGGTGCACCAGACAACAGGCTACTCGAAGGGGGAACTCTACTTAAACGGCGTCAATGCAGGCGACCGGGTCGTTATAATCGATGACGTCTGCAGCACCGGAGGGACGCTCCAGTGCCTCATCAGTGCGATCGAGAGCACGGGCGCCGAGATTGCCGACATCTGCGTGGTCGTCGGTCGGGGCGATGCGGATCTCTGCCTATCTGTCAAGACCCTGGTAAAGGTCGAGGTCTCCGAGGACCGGGTGCGTGTTGTTGATACCTATTTCTGATCTTGTCGCGAAGCTCCGGCGACGGGGGGCACGTTCCGTCGCCCTCCAGTTCCCTGCCGGGCTCGCCCGGCAGGCCCCGGGGACGGCCGCCGCTCTTCGCCGCGAAGGATTCGACGTGATCGTCAGCGGCGATCCCTGCTATGGGGGCTGCGACCTTGCGCTCGATGCACTCCAGTATGCCGACGTCCTGGTTCACTTCGGCCACGCACCGGTTGAGGAGCGTTCCAACGTCATCTACGAGCCGGTCCGGTTCGATTTTGACGTCGCGGTGCTCGAGAGAGCCTTTCCTGACTTACACTCCCGCCGCATCGGTCTTGTCACGACCATCCAGCATCTTCACCTGATCGGTGCGATGGTGGCGTTCCTTCGCGAACACGGCATCGAGGCGATCGTCGCCCCCGGGGATCAGCGCACGCCGATCCCCGGACAGGTGCTCGGCTGCAACTTCGCCGCCGCACGGGCGACGGGGGCCGACGAGATCCTCTTCGTCGGGACCGGGGTCTTTCACCCGATCGGGATCCATCTTGCGACCCGCTCAAGGGTGGTCGCGCTCGACCCCTTCACAGGGGAGGTGCAGGAGGTGGACGCCGACCGCCTGATCCGCCGCCGCGCTGCGGTGATGGAGAAGGCCCGGGATGCCTCAAGTTTCGGTGTCATCGTCAGCACCAAGAGCGGGCAGCGGCGGATGGATCTTGCCCGGCGGCTCGTCGCCCTCTCTGATAAGGCCGTGCTCGTCGCGATGCGGGAGGTCTCGCCCGCCGAGATGCTCGATCTGGGGTTTGCGGCGTATGTGAACACCGCCTGCCCGCGGCTCGCCTACGATGACCAGATCCGGTTCCCGGTCCCCGTGCTGACGCCGCCGGAGTTCGAGATCCTCTGCGGTGCCCGTGCCTGGGATGATTATACAATCGATGAATACCTCGCACCATGAACCTGCGGCACCTTGAGATGCGGCTTGAGCGCCTGGAGGGTTTTGAGCGGCCGACGGCCCGTCTCGAGCAGTACCAGACCCCTGCATCGGTAGCGGCCCGCCTCCTCCACCACGCTGCGATGCAGGGGGCGATCGAGGGGCGACGGGTCTGCGACCTTGGATGCGGGACCGGGATCCTCGCCTGTGGAGCCGCCCTCCTCGGCGCCTCCGCCGTGACCGGGATCGATGTTGACGCGGGCGCAATCGAGGTTGCCCGGAGGAACGCGGAGGCGTTCGATCTCTCCATCGAGTTTTTAGTCGCCGATATTCGGAGCCCGGACGTCGACTGGGCTGGCCTTGCCTGCGACACCGTCGTGATGAACCCGCCGTTCGGGGCGCAGAAGGCGCATGCCGACCGGCCGTTCATCGATCGGGCGCTTGAACTCGCGGGAGAGGTCTACGGCATCTTCAATGCGGGCTCGACCCCGTTCGTTGCCGCCTACACCGAAGGCCAGGCGACGATCGAGGAGGTGATCCGGTGCGAATTTCCCATGCGGCGGACGTTTGCGCACCACCGTAAAGACCGAGTAGATATCACGGTGGAGGTCATACACTTAAGCAGGATCTGACAACCGTGACTGCTGATACCAAGCCGGTCTGGGGACTCTCCGCAGCCCACCTGGTAACCGACCTCTATTCACCTGTCCTTCCTGCAATTCTCCCGCTCCTCATCGTGGATCAGGGTTACTCGTTCTTCCTCGCCGGGCTGATCGTCACGATCTATAACCTCACATCGTCGTTCGTGCAGCCGCTCGTCGGCTGGATCTTCGATACCCGGGGGTTTGCTGTCCACGTCGGGACAAGCGTGGCGATAAGCGCGATCTTCATATCCATCGTAGGTCTGTTGAATAACTACTACCTCGTCCTCGCGTCCGTCGCCGTCGCGGCGCTCGGGCACGCTTTCTTCCACCCGAGTGCGCTCGGCACCGTCAGCCGCCTCACCCGGGATGCGAGCCGGGGCCGGATCACCTCCTACTTCGTCATCGGCGGCAACCTGGGCTACGCGATCGGCCCTATCTGCGCCGGAATCGTCGTCGGGCTGATGGGCCTTCCGGGCCTCGTCATCCTCGCCGTTCCCGGCATCGCGATTGCGGCGGGACTCAGACGTATCCTCCCCGCCCCCGACCGCGACGCCGTTCCGGCGAAGTCCGTCCCCGCCGCAAAGCCCTCGTACCGGGCGATTGCTCTCCTGGTCACAGCCTCGGGCCTCCGGGCGTGGGCAATCTTCGGCTCGGTCGCATTCCTTCCCACCATCCTCACCATGCGGGGGTTCGACCTCGTGACCGCAAATCTCCTGGTCTCGGCGATGCTCATCGCCGGGGTCGTGGGACAGGTCGTCGGCGGCACGCTCTCGGACCGCTACGGCCGAAAAGAGTTCACGATCGTCGGGCTTGTTACCGCTATCCCGCCGTTCGTCGTATTCCTCACCAGTGGCGGTATTCTCTCGCTCGTCGCCCTGATGGTCTTTGGGTTCATTCTCTGGTCGACCTTCGCCGTCACCGTCGCCATGGCCCACGAGATCGCCCCGGGCAATGTCGGGCTCGTCTCCGGCCTGATGCTCGGGCTTGCGGTCGGCGTGGGCGGGATGGGTGTCTCGGTCACCGGCTGGATCGCCGATATGACCACGCTCTCGATCGGACTCATGACAATCCCGCTCGCGATCGTCCTATCTGTTCCGCTCTTCCTTTCCGTCCCCTACCCCTGGAAATCTCTCGCCCGGCGCCGGCTCCCCTCCCGGGGATGACCCGGCCCCAGACCCTTAAGTACCGGAAGAGCGGATTCATCCCCGATGGTCACCCGGCTCCAGCGTTATCGGCAGATAGCGGACGTACTGATCAAGTACGGTTTTGGGATTCTCGTTGAGGAGGTCATTCCCGGGAGCGAGAGGTTGCGTGCGTTCCGTAAAACTCCGGAAGAGGAGCGATCGATATACGTACGTATCCGGCTTGCCATCGAAGAACTGGGGCCGACCTACATTAAGTTCGGCCAGATCATGAGCACCCGCCGGGAACTCCTGCCGCCCGCGCTCATCGAGGAACTGCAGAAACTCCAGGACCGGGTTGCCCCGCTTCCATTTACGGAGATCCGGCCTGTGATCCAGGAATATTGCCCGAACCTCGAGGAGTGCTTTGATATCATCGAGGAGGAGCCGGTCGCGGCGGCCTCTCTCTCGCAGGTGCATCGTGCGGTGACGAGGGACGGGCAGGTCGTCGCGCTCAAGGTGCAACGCCCGGGAATCGTCGACCTGATCGAGACCGATCTGGTCATCCTGCAGTCGCTTATGACGCGGGCAGAGTCAATCTTCCCCGACCTGCGGGTATACAACCTGCGGGGGATGGTCGAGGAGTTCTCGACGCAGATCCGGCGTGAACTCGATTTCACCCAGGATGGAATGAACGCAGAACGCCTCAAGCGGAACTTAAGCGACGTTGCGTGTGTGAAGATCCCCTGCATCCACTGGAAGATCTCCGGCCGCCGCCTGCTTGCCATGGACTACATTGAGGGGGTGCGTATCGACGACGTGGCGGCCATCAAGGCTCTCGGCCTCTTCCCGGAAGAGATTGCCGATATTGGCTTTTCCGCCTACGTTCACCAGATCTTCGTCGACGGCTTCTTTCACGGCGACCCCCATCCGGGCAACCTCCTGGTGACGGATCAGGGTGAGATCGCCTTCCTCGATTATGGCCTAGTCGGGGTCCTCCGCCCGGAACGAAGGCGCGTCTTCGTCGAACTTCTCCTCGCCATGACCCGTACGGACGTGGCCGGGGTGATCGCGGCGCTCGAGAAACTCGACGTGCACATCCGCCCGGCGGATCTCGATTCGGTAAAAGACGATCTCTACATCGTTCTGCTTGACTACCGGGAGATGAAACTCGAACGGGTGAACTTCGCGGTCACGCTCCGCGGCCTGACCGACACGCTGCGCAGGTATCACATCCGTGTGCCGTCCAGCCTGATGCTGATGACGAAGGTGATCATCATGGTGATGGACATCGGCACCCGGCTCGACCCTACGTTCAACTTTGACCAGAGGATCCGCCCCTACCTGATCGAGATCGCAACCCAGCAGCGGCTATCACCCGACAATCTGACGGGTGCGGTCAGGTCCTTCATGGGCGCCGCGGAGAGCCTGCTTGCCATCCCGGGGAACGTGAACAAGGCCTTAAATACTCTCTCGGAGGGGACCGTCACGATCGAACTCGAGAACCACGACCTTGCCGAGATCGTCAACGTCGTCGACCGGACGAGCGACAAGATCATCGTCGCGCTGGTGGTCGCCGCGGTCGTCGTGGGCTCTTCGCTGATACTCCGGGTTGCCGACCTCCCGATTCCCGAATTCGTCTCGCTCCTCGCCACACTGGGCTACATCGTCGCGGTGATCATCGGGTTCTACGCGATCTACAGCGCCCTTCGGCATGGACGGACGTTTCAGCGGTGATGAACGATCTTCGAAGGCCGTTCGGCGCGAAGCGCAAACCTGGTGATCGTGGGCACCATTTGGTGGGGGGGTATGCTTCCCTATGGGGATGTCATTCCACCCCGGGCGGATACAGCAGCGAGCCTTATTTGGGACTGCAAAAAATTATTCAGATTTCCTCTTGAAGAAGAGTCGGCAATGGCAGGCACCCTGCTCTTCGATCTCTTTTTCGTGGTAGATGCAGGGGCAGATAATGATCCGGTCCTTCTCGGGGTCCCCGCTCCGGAGCCTGCAGGGGCAGTATGCCGCACCATACTTCTCCTGGTTCCGGGCGAGCCCGCGGAGAACGGCTGAGAGTTGCTTCTCATCGACGTTTAAGACGTAGCCTTTCTCCTTCGCGTAGATCTTCGCTTTGGCCCGCGCCTTCTCGATCCCTTCTTCACTCATAGTATAACTCCCATTATGCAACTCTCCGGGCCCCGTGCTCCTCGATATAGGCGATCATCGAGTTAAATATTTTGACGCCGTCGTCTGAGCCAAGCACGGGTTCACTGGCACGCTCGGGGTGCGGCATCATCGCAAGCACGTTTCCGTTCTCCGAGAGGACGCCGGTGATATTCTCCGTCGACCCATTCGGGTTGCTCTCCGATGTAACGTTGCCATGCTCGTCGCAGAACCGGAACGCGACTCTATCTTTGCGGTTCAACTGCGCGATAGTATCCTCCGGGGCGACGTACCGGCCTTCTTTATGCGCAATCGGCACCCGGATGACCTCGCCCTTGCGATAGAGTGCGGTGAACGGCGAGGTGTTGTTCTCGACACGGAGATAGACGTGCCTTGAGATGAACTTCGGGTAAGCGTTCAGTGTGAAGGTGCCCGGGGTCAGTCCGGCCTCCGAACTGATCTGGGCCCCATTGCAGATCCCGAGGACCAGCCCGCCCTCGTTCGCGTGCCTGACGATCTCGGTCATAATCGGTGTCCGGGCGGCGATGGCCCCCGCCCGGAGATAGTCCCCGTAGGAGAACCCTCCGGGGAGCACCACAGCGTCGTAGGGACGGCGGAGTCCGTCTTTGTACCAGACAAGGTCCGTATCGACCCCGCAGACATCCGCGAGGACGTGGTAGGTGTCCCGGTCGCAGTTGCTGCCACCGAACTGCACCACAGCAAATCTCATGCCTTACTCAACCTCAATCGTGTAGTTGTGGATGACGGGGTTTGCGAGGAGCCGCTCGCACATCTGTCCGGCCGTCTCCCGCGCCGCCGCCGCATCCGTCGCATCGAGCGTGATCTTAAAGAGGCGCGCAGTGCTCAGGGACTCGGTTGGAAACCCGAGGTTTGCGAGGGCGTGCTGGATGGCACGCGCTTCGGGGTTGAGCATTCCCTCTTTGAGGGCGATGGTGATGGTTACGTTATACTTCATACAGATTCACCTGGGGGAGAGAGAATTCGTTTCGCAACGCCGGCGTAGGTCTCCATGACGTCTCCCTTATTGAACCGGTAGACGTCCTTGTCGAGAGACGCCCCGGTCTCCTTGTCCCAGAGCCGCATTGAGTCCATGCTGATCTCGTCGCCGACGAGGATCTCGCCATTGTAGCGGCCGAACTCAAGTTTGAAGTCGACCAGGGTGATGCCGCGTGCATCAAGATACTCCCGGAGTATATCGTTTATTGCGAGCGCTGTGGCCTTGATCTGGTCAAGTTCCTCGGGCGTGGCGAGGTTGAGGGCGTAGATCAGATCATCGTTTAACATAGGGTCGTGGTGAGTGTCGCTCTTGAAATCGATGACGATCACCGGCGGGTCGAGCGGCTCTCCTTCCTTGAAGGGGTAGTTGCGCACGATCGACCCGGCCGCGACGTTCCTGACGATCACTTCAAGCGGGATCATCTCAAGCCCTCGGACCGCGATGGTGCCGGGTTCGATGCTTCTGATGTAGTGGGTGCGAATCCCGTTCTCCTCCAGGTATCTGAAGAAGAAGGTGGATACCTCTGCGTTATATCTTCCTTTGCCGCTCAGGGTATCTTTCTTCTCGCCGTCGAACGCCGTGATGTCGTCCCGGAACTTCATAATGTATATGCCTGGTTCGTCGGTGCGATAGACGGACTTTGCCTTCCCAGTATAGAGGAGGTCTACCTGTTTCATGGCCAAATCTCCTGATAGGTGTTGATCGGGATTGGTGATGAGGTTATGCACCCTCGCCCCTCTTGGATCCTGCAATCCTCTCTGCGAGTTGTCGGATCAGGGGTTCAAGAAGGGGAGAATACCAGCCCTTCTCGATGTACTGCGGGTAGATGCATAGCCGCTCCCGAAGTTCGGCGTCTCCGGCCACCCGTCGGAGTTCTTCGATCTGCGGCCAGGGGCGCTCGGGATTGACATAGTCGATGGTGAGCGGGGAGACTCCGCCGAGGTCGTCCACCCCGTATTCGATGAGTTGGGCTGCATCTGCAAGGTTTGGGGGAATCTGCACCGCCACATCCGCCGGAAGGATCTCCCGGGCAAGGGATATCGTCGTGCGGATCTCGTCTGTCCCGGGCGCCGGTGCATCCTCCATCGGTGTTCCCTGCTTTGGGCAGAAGTTCTGGACAATCACCTCCTGGATATGGCCATACCTGCGGTGGAGATCCCGGATGACCTGGAGCGACTCCTCGCGGTCCTCTTCTGTCTCGCCGATTCCGATCAGAATCCCGGTCGTGAACGGTATTGAGAGTCTTCCGGCGTTCTCGATCATCTCGATCCGAACCGCCGGGTCTTTTCCCGGGGAGTTCCTGTGCGCGGGAATATCGGCCGTCGTCTCGAGCATCAGCCCCATGCTTGCGTTCACCTCGCGGAGGCGGTCGAGCTCTTCGTAGGTGAGGATGCCTGCGTTGGTATGCGGGAGAAGCCCCCGCTTGATGGCCGCAAGGGAGAGGTCGTAGACATAGTCGAGGATATCCGCGTAACCGAGTCTTGCAAGTTCCGCGGCAAAGCCCGGCACCGCGCCGGGCCGTTCCCCGAAGGTGAAGAGGGCTTCCGTGCAGCCCAGGGAGGCACCCGTATCCAGGGTCCGGATCACTTCGTCGGGGGACATGATGCATCCCTCCTCGACCGGGGTCCGGAAACAGCAGTAGCCGCAGCGGTTGGCGCAGACGGTCGTTAGGGGGAGGAAGACGTTCCTTGAGAAGGTGATGACGCGGCGGTGCATGGATATATGTCGACACTTTCTAACATGAACTTTCGGGAGATGGTTGTTTTGAGAGATGATTGCTTGCGGGGAGATTTGATGGCGGTCAGTGTTCGTGAGAATGAATGATCGATGATACTTGATTGATACACGGGTTCGTCATGGTAACGATGCCTTTTTGATGCCGCCCTGACAACCGTTTCACGATGTACTTTCACGCGCTCATTCCCTTTAAGCCGGTAAACCCAAAAACGCGTCTCTCCTGCATATTGAACCAGGAGGAGCGGGAGGCGTTCGCCCGGGCGATGCTTGAAGATGTGATCGCCGCTGTGCTAAAGTCCGGGTGCAGCGCCACTCTGCTCTGCACACATCCCTTCAAACATGAAAACGCGCTCGTCGCTGTTCGAAAAGAATCCCTGAATGATGCGATCAACTGGGCGCTTGAGCAGTTTCATTGCCCGGCGCTTATCATCATGGCCGATCTCCCCCTGGTGACGGCCGGGGATATTCAACGGCTGATTCGCACCGAGAAGGATATGGCAATCGTGCCGGGGCGGGGTGGCGGGACAAACGTCATATTCTTAAAAAAGCCGCAGTGCTTCCACGCCGACTTTTACGGGGCAAGTTTCCTCGACCACCTGCGGGTTGCGGAGGAATGCGGTTTCTCCGTCGAGGTCATCGACTCGTTCAGGATGTCGACCGATATCGATGAGAAAGAAGACCTGGTCGAGATCCTCATTCACGGAAAAGGAAGAAAAAGCAGGGAGTTCCTGGAGAGATTAGGATTCTCTATTGTTCTTGACGAGAAGGGTCGGGTTGGTGTGCAGCGCGGCCCCCATAAAGAGGCACTCTGAGGCATCGATGGTGGCCACCCCCTGGTAGTCGCCGATAGGAAGCCCAATCCCGCGCACCACGGCGGCGGGGACACATTCACCTGCCTCCCCCATCACGAGTTCGGCGGCGGATGCGATACAGTCTGCCACCGCTCTCTTCGTGACCTCAAGTTTGCGGCCGAAGAGATCAGTCTTCCCGCGCTCATCGATCACCGAGGGGACGCCCGAACACCCGATGGCAACCCCGCTGCACCCCAGCCGCATCGCGTGCGTTCGCGAGTCGACGATGATGACCGCGATATCCACCCCCGACCGGTCGGTGATTGCAGCGCGTATTCGTGCCGCGGATGCATCCGGGTTGATGGGCAGGAGAACGACGGAGCCGGGCGGAGCGTTTGAGGCGTCTATCCCTGCGTTTGGAAGGAGCGTCCCGTTCTTCATACTGAGCAGGAATCCGGGGATGCCCCCGACGATCCGATCGCTCTCCCGGAGCACCACCTCGACAAGGCGGGGATCCATCCTGTAATCTTCTGCGAGCCGGAGCGCTTCTGCCGATGGTTCGATATCGGCAAGTTTCGTGACCCTGCCCTCGGCGGTGGCCACAGCGGACTCTGCAATGACCACGATATCCCCGTCCTCGAAGCCCCGGCATCCCTGGTCTTCGGCGGCCAGGATAAGGTGCGCGGCAATGTCGTCGCCGGGACGGATCAGTGGGGTTGCAAGCCCGTAGACTGAAAACGATGGTGCTGTCATGTTTTCCTCATCTTTGAATAGACTCGCAGGAGGTCGGCGGTCTCTGCCACGTCATGGCACCGCACAACGGCCGCTCCCGCCTCAACGAGCATCATCGTGAGCGCGAGGGTGCCTGCGAGCCGCTCATCAGGTTCTTTTCCGAGCAGGTCCCCGATGAATGTCTTCCTTGAGACCGCGGCAAGCACCGGGCGGCCGAACTTTGTGAATGCCGCAAAATTCCTGCAGAGTTCCCAGTCATCTTCACTTGTTCTCTCCGGAATCCATCGCCCGATACCGGGGTCAAGGACGTACTCGTCAATCTCAAAACGCGCGCAACGGGTTACGACCGTCTCAAGCGCGGCGATGGTTGCCGAAAGCCCGACAGCGTCGCCGGGCTCCTTGAAACTTGCCATCGCAAATACCGGCAGCCCGGAATCGGCGATGGCCCTGGCGTATCGCTCGTCAGCAAGCCCGGAGATATCGTTTACGGCATGAATGTCGTGGCGAAGACAGGTCTCGAGCACCTCGGGGTAGCGGGTGTCCACCGATATGGTGATCCCGGTCCCGTCGAGTTCGGAGAGCGCTGCGTCCATGCGTTTTGCCTCCTCGGCGGGGGTGAGGGGAGGGGAGCCCGGGGCCGTGCTCCGGGCACCGAGATCGATCATATCGGCGCCAGTCTTGAGCATGGCAAGAGCCCTATCGTAGATCCTCCCGATCGGGGTGAAGGAGCCCCGGTAAAACGACTCGGGGCTACAGTTGATGACGCCCATCAGGCGAACAGGAGCACCACCGCCGATCCGGAGGCGGTTTACAACCGTACTGTGCTGTCGCATGTCCTCAGCTTGGCTGCCTTGAAGGTATTCTCCATCAGCGTCGCGATCGTCATGGGGCCGACGCCGCCGGGGACCGGAGTTATTGCTCCAGCACGGTCACGCACCGCTTCAAAATCAACATCACCGCAGAGTTTCCCCTGCTCGTCGTGGTTGATACCGACGTCGATAACCGTCGCTCCTTCCTTGACCATGTCCGGTTTGACAAACTTCGCTCTTCCAACCGCACTGATGAGAATGTCAGCACTTCTCATCTCGGCCTCGAGGTTCCTCGTCTTTGAGTGGCAGATCGTGACGGTTGCGTCGGCATTCAGGAGCAGGGCGGCCATGGGTCTTCCAACATCGATGCTCCGCCCGACGACCACCGCTCTCTGCCCTGTGGTTGGGATCGCATACTCTTTGAGGATCGTCATGATCCCCTGTGGGGTGCAGGGGGCAAAGACCGGGCTTCCGGCAAGGAGTCTCCCGAGGTTGCAGGGGTGGAACCCGTCCACGTCTTTCTCGGGCGCAACCGCCTCGATGACACGGGTGGTGTCGACCTGTGCCGGGAGCGGCAGCTGGACCAGAATGCCGTCGATGTCGGGATCGTTGTTGAGGCGGTTGATCGTCTCGAGCACCCGCTCAGTCGTGGCATCCTCCGGGAGTTCGATCCCGATCGACCCGATCCCGACCCGCTCGCACGCCCGATGCTTCATGCGGACGTACATCTGCGATGCAGGGTCCGTTCCTACGATGACGGTTGCGAGGCGGGGATAGAGTCTGGACTCCTCTATCTGCTCTTTGAGGATCTCAAGCCTCTTTTCCGAGACTGCTTTGCCATCAAGTATCATGAGACTTCAGGGTAAAGGGGATACTTGCTCGCAAGAGCAATAACCTCTTCTCTCACTTCGTTGATCGCTTTCTTTGAGGTCCGGTCTTTAGCGATATCCTTGATGACCCGGGCGATCCAGTGTCCGATCTGCTTCATCTCCTCCTCTTTCATGCCGCGGGAGGTGACGGCAGGCGTGCCGATTCTAAGCCCGCTCGTCACAAAGGGACTGAGCTGTTCTCGGGGGATGGTGTTCTTGTTCACGGTGATGCCTGCTTCCCCGAGGGCAACCTCGGCCGCGAGGCCCGTAAGGTGCTCGCCGTTGGTGGAGACGCCTGTGAGGTCGAGGAGGATGAGGTGGTTGTCGGTGCCGCCGGAGACGAGGTCGAGCCCTTCTTCTGCGAGGACATTTGCCATTGTCTGCGCGTTCTTGACAACCTGTTTGCAGTAGTCCTTATACGCGGGAGTCAGCGCTTCCTTGAAGCAGACCGCCTTTGCGGCGATGATGTGCATCAGGGGGCCGCCCTGCATGCCCGGGAAGACGGACTTGTCGATGGCTGCGGCATCTTCCTTGCTGCACATGATGGCGCCGCCGCGGGGGCCGCGCAGGGTCTTGTGCGTCGTCGTCGTCACAATATCTACGACTCCGACCGGGGAGTTGTGGTATCCGGTCGCGCAGAGTCCGGCAATATGGGCGATATCGGCCATGCACCGCGCGCCGACGCTCTCTGCGATCTCCTGGAACGCCTTAAAGTCGATCTCGCGTGGGTAGGCGCTTGCACCGCAGACGATCATCTGTGGTTTGATGATCCGTGCCATCTCCTCGATGACCGCGTAGTCGAGTCTCTCCGTCTCCGGGTCGACACCGTAGTGGAAGATGGAATACCAGCGCCCGGTGATGTTGACTGGCGAGCCGTGAGAAAGATGGCCGCCCTGGGTGAGGCTCTGGCTCATAATCTTGTCCTTATAGTTGAGGTAGGCGAAGTAGACCGCCTGATTTGCCTGACTTCCTGAGTGTGGCTGGACGTTCGCATGCTCGGCACCGAAGAGCCGGCACAGCCGGTCGCGCGCCAGGTTCTCCACCATGTCGTGGAACTCGCAACCGCCATAGTAGCGCTTGCTGGGATACCCCTCGGCGTACTTATTGGTCATGATAGAGCCCATTGCTTCGAGAACCGCCTTGCTGACAACGTTTTCGGAGGCAATAAGTTCCAGCCCATTGATCTGACGCAGGCGCTCTTTCTCGATGAGGTCTGCGACTTCTGGATCGAAGTTTGCCAGACTAGACATATTAAAAAAGGTTGCTTTGGAGAGGTAATATTCTTTCTTTTGCGCGGGTTCGTTTACACGGATGAGTTACCCGGGGCTGCGGATTTTTCTCTCGGTTATGGCCTGGATAAAATGTAATAATTCTTCTTTCCGGGATTCTATAGTAATATTATTACGTAACTATTATCAAGGATTAGTTTGAGGGAGATAATGGCGCAGAAAGATGCAAGGATACGGTTTCTTGAGCGAGAACTCGCGGAACGCGAGAAAGAGATGGAGAAGATGAGGGAATACGAAATGCCGGTGGCGCCGGAAACGGACAACGAATACCTGCGCGATCTGGAGAGGAGGATACAGGATCTTGAGGCCATGGAGAGAGGGGGGCAGGATCTTGGGGCATTGGAGCGGAGAGTACGGGATCTCGAAGCCCTGGTGAAAGGTCTGATGGAGGAGGTCCTGGATCTCAAGACTGTGGTCATGAGACTCTCTAAAGAGAGGGATGAACAGAGAAAGGTGCCGCCGGTGACGGAGGGGAAGAAGACCGAGGTCACCATCAAAGCCGAGCCCCGCCCCGGAGTTGAGCCCCGGACCCCTGTGCGCCCGGTAGAGGTACAGGTACAGTCGGCCCGGCCCGCCCCTGAAGCATCAGAACTTGAACTGATCATGCAGAACGACGGGACGCTGAAGCCGGAGATTAGGAGACCTTCAGAGTACATCGTCGCGAGCACGAGACCCGGGACACTCCCGGTGCAGGGACGGAGGATGGGTGGCAGGATGGCCGATCGGAAGGCCTTCGTTGAGCAGAAGAAGCGTGTAATTGACGATATCATCCAGGCTGAGGATGACACACTTGACCTTGATCGGTAGCGAAAGGAGCCTGATCCTTGTACATCACGCAGCTTGAGATCGACAACTTCAAGTCTTTCGCCAGAAGGACGAAGATTCCATTTTTTGAAGGGTTCACCGTCATCTCAGGCCCGAACGGATCCGGGAAGAGCAATATCATCGACAGCATTCTCTTCGTCCTGGCTCTCTCGGGTGCACGAGGACTGCGCGCCGAGAAACTGACGGATCTGATCAACGTTAACTCCGGAAAGAACACCGCAGAGGTGACGATCACATTCTCTGACGGCACAACGATCCGTCGCCGGATCAAACGGACCCCGACGGGCTACTATAGTTACAATTACTTGAATAACCGTCTCTGCAAGCAGAGTGATGTCCTCGAGTACCTCGCGAAGTACGGGATCAAACCGGAAGGCTACAACGTCGTGATGCAGGGTGATATCACCCGCATCATGGAGATGAGCGATGGGGAACGCCGCAAGATCATCGATGAGATCGCAGGCGTCGCCGAGTTCGATCACAAGCGTGACCAGGCTCTCTCGGAACTTGAGGTGGTCCGGGAGCGTATTGAGCGAGAGGAGATCCTCCTCTCCGAACTGATAGCGAGACTGGATGCGCTTCAGCACGAGCGCGATCAGGCGATGGAGTACCGGCGCTGGCAGGAGAAACTCGATCACCTTACTCGATGCAGGGGAGCGGCGCTTGTGCGACAGAAAGAGGGTGAGATCGGCACCCTCCAGAACCTTATACTTGACCGGCAGGCGGAGCTCGAGCGCATCACCGGTGAGGCTGAGACTCTCAAGGCGAGAATTGATGAGGCACGCAGCCGCCAGAAGGCCGTTGACGAGGATATCAACCGCAAGAGCGGTCCCGAGTACCTGGAACTTGTCGGGCGGCTCGAGGAGGCGCGAGGCAGCATCAAGATTGCCGAGCAGACTATTGAGCGCCTGAAATCAGCCCGGGATGAGAACCTTGAGACGGTCCAGCGGATCTACATGGACAGCAAGCGCGCCGAGGCGAAGGTGGAGGAGTGTACCGGGCAGATCCGCAACCTCTCGATCGACCGGTCGAATCTCGCAATGGAACTTGCGGCGCAGCGAGAGAGAATGCAGGCGGTCGAGGCGCGCATCGCAAGCGAGAGCAAGGAGGTTGAAGGGGTCAAGGACCAGCTCTTTGCCCTGATGCAGGACCTTGAGGGCAAGAAGGAACTCCGCTCGAAGATACTCCGTGAGCAGGATATCTTCATCGAGAAGAGCCGGATGCGGACATCGGAGCGTGAGCGTCTGGAGGCGCGCATCCGGCAGATTGAGGAGGAACTTGAGAACAAGCAGGCGCAGGTCGCGGACTACTCTTCCTGCATGGCCGATTGTGAGGCACAGAAACGGCAGATCGAGCGCGATCTCTCCGAGACCGAGAGTGCGCTCTTCGCGCGGCGGTCGACACTGGACCGGTTAAAGAAAGAGATCCGGGAGACCGAGCAGAACCTGATGCGCCTTGAAGCGCAGCAGCAGGCGCAGGGCGATGCCGGCGGAAAGGCGATGGATGTCATTCTTGGGATGGAGGGCGTCCACGGCACCGTTGCCCAGCTCGGGAGGGCGCCGCCGGAGTACGCCACGGCGCTCAATGTGGCGGCGATGGGCCGGCTCCGCTGGGTGATCGTCGATACCGATGCGGTGGCCTCCGATGCTATTCGCTACTTAAAGGAGAACCGCCTTGGACGGATCACCTTCCTGCCGCTCAATAAACTCCGCCCCCCGATCCTCTCGCCGCTTGAGGCCGATCCCGGGATCATCGGTTACGCGGTCGACCTTCTCGAGTTCGACCCGGCGTTTGAGCGTGCGTTCCAGGTTGTCTTCGGCGCGACGGTGGTGGTGGACACCCTCGAGCGGGCCCGGCGGTTGATGGGCCGGTACAAGATGGTCACCCTTGATGGGGAACTCGTCGAGAAGAGCGGTGCCATGACCGGTGGGTCCCAGACCAAGCAGGTCCGGGGATTCGGTGTGGCGGTCGACGATGAGATCATGCGAGTCCGCGCGACGCTTGCCGGTCTTGAGGCTGAGGCTGCAGAGGTTGATGCGTCCATACGCCGTTATACGGCGGCCGCTGAGGCGAAGCGGGCTGAGCGGAGCACCCTTGATGAACAGATTGCCCGCTACCGGATGCTTGTCGAGGAGTTCCAGAAACGTATCGAAGTCCTTGCGGGGGAGAAACAGACTCTGGCCGCGACCTTACAGGAGATGTCTGACGCCGCAAAGACGGGTGGTGAGGAACTTGCGCGGCTTGAGGCGGATCTCGACCGGACGAGCGGTGAGATCGCCCGGCTCTCGGCTGAGGTGGATGCTCTCAAGAAGAAACTTGACGATACCGAGATCCCGGCTCTTACTGAGCAGTATGAGGGTCTCCGAAGATCCGTCGAGGATATAGAGCGCCGGCTCCGGAACAAGGATGCGGATATCAATGATGCCAAGCGCGAGCGGCAGCACTTCTTAAACCGCATGGAGGAACTTGCTGCCGAGCGGAGCCGCCTCGAAGCGAAGAACCAGGAGATTGCTGCCGATATCACAGCGGCCGGAGAACAGATCGAGAACCAGCGCCGCTTGATTGTCCAGCTTGAGGCACGCCAGAAGGAGTTCTCCGATGAACTTGCAGGACTTCGCGATGAGCGTGATCGCATCCTCGATGAGATCCGGGAACTCGACCGGCAGGCCCTCGAACTCTCTGGTGCGGTGGAGCGTGCCCGGATGCAGATCGATGCGCTCAAGGAGCGGGAGCGCTCGCTTCTCTCGGAACTTGAGGTGCTCAAAGAACAGGCCGGCGACGTGGAGACAGACCTTGACCTCGCCGCAATCGATGCCGGGATTGCAGAAGCCGAGCAGGCGATCAAAAAGATCGGCGCGGTGAATATGCTCGCAATCGAGGAGTGCGACCGCGTCGCGGCACGTGTCGAGGAGAGGACTGAAAAGAAGGAGGTGCTCTCGCGCGAGCGGACGATGCTGTTAGAGCGGATCGAGAAGTACGAGGAGATGAAGTACGATGCGTTCATGACGGCATTCAATGCGATTGATGCGAACTTCCAGAGGATCTTTGCGCGACTGACCGACGGGAGCGGGAAACTGGTTCTTGATAACGAGGAGGACCCGTTCTCGGGTGGCATGACGTTTGCAGTGCAGCCGCGCGGCAAGAAGGTTCACCTTCTTTCGGCGCTCTCCGGCGGTGAGAAGTCTCTCACCACGCTTGCGTTCATCTTTGCGATTCAGCAGTATATGCCCGCGCCGTTTTATGCGCTGGACGAGGTGGATATGTTCCTTGACGGGAGCAATGTCGGCCGGATCGCTGCCATGATCAGCGATCTCACCGGGAGTGCGCAGTCAATCATTGTCTCGCTCCGAAAGCCGATGATCGAGCGCGCCGATCGCATTGTGGGCGTGACGATCCGCCCGGACAAGAGTACGTACGTGACCGGTGTACAGAACAATGGATGAGGAGCCAGTTGAGATCCTGGTCGGCATGGCCGAGCGCGGCGAGATCGATCCCTGGAACATCGATATCGTGGATGTGACCGACCGGTTCCTCGCCGAACTCGACCGAAGGAAGGAACTGGACCTGCGGGTCTCGGGAAGGACGCTCTTTTATGCTGCGTGCCTCTTGCGCCTTAAGTCGGAGCACCTCGAGGGCCGGGATGAGGAGGAAGAGGAGTATGCTCTTGATGAGGAGGATGAGGCGCTCGGTGATCTTGACTTCGGGTTCGAATCAGGTGGCGGGATGGATCCGATTGATCGCCTTGAGCGGGAGATCAAGCGCCGCCTGGGACGAAAGAACCTGCGAGAACGTCCACCGGTTACGCTCTATGAACTCATCAAGCAGTTGAAGACGGCGGAGAAAGAGCAGCGCCGAAGGCAGCGAAGAAGGGCGACTGTTGCCCGGGAGCCTGATCTCGATCTCAACGCGAAGGATGTCGTGGCGGTGGCGCACGATGAGGGATACCAGAAGGCTGTCGGTGTCGTGATGAAAGGCTACCGGGAGGCCGCGCGGGAGGGAGGTGTCCTGACGCTTGATGCTCTCTCAAAGGCCATGGGTCAGTCCCGGCGCGAGGTCTATATTCCGCTCCTTTTTCTTATGCTGGAGGGTAAACTTGTACTCTGGCAGGATGAGTTCTTCGGTGAGATCTATGTGAGCGATCGGTTACCCCCCCGTGATGCGGAGAGTGAGACTCCGGCTCGCGAATGAACGGTAAGTGCCGCGAACCCTCTGATTTTTGCAACGATTATGGTTGATTCTGGTCTGCGCTCCTGCGCGCGAGGCAACTAATTCTGTGCTTTACATATATACTCATGCCCCTGGTGTTGTGAGAACGGGGAGAGTTTAGGTGTCGATCTCGGCTCCGGATGCATGGTAGGGGTAAATGTATAAATACTAAAATGAACCACCTATTGTGGTCAAATCGGAGTAATTCACGTATCAGATCCTGCTTTTGTGCAGAATCTGCTTCGTATCCGATGTTCATGGGGGTCCAAGCGTTCTGCTTGGATCCGACGGGGCCGGGAAAGTTTTATATAACATTGGTTACAACATAGTAAGGCTGTGTTGTCAGGGGCTCTGGATCGTGCAGCCCGATATGGGTGGTCTGGTCCGTGCCCCTCAACTGCTGTGAGGGGCCAAGTTCTGGCTTGGCTCTGATGCGGGTTGACAATGTTTATATGCTTCAAAGTTCAACATCTAGTCTCAAAAAAAGGGGTTCTCGTTGAGTTTTGAAGCGAGACCTGAAGCAGAGACGCAATGTTTATATGTAATGAAGAACAAACATTGCTTCCTGCGTGGGTGAAGACTGATTTCCCTGCACCCAAAGGATATGGGGATTCGAGATTGAGTTTCGAATCTGATATATGGGATGATGTTTGAATAGATATAATAAACATTGTTTCCCTGTTGATGGAGAACTAACAAGACCGTGCTTTGAGCCGGGTTGGTTCTGACGTTGGCATTGGCAATGCGGAATTTTGTCCAGTAACCGCTAATTCCGTCCCAAGTTTAGTAGTGTGCATACTTCCAAATTCTGGTTGATCCTGCCAGAGGTCACTGCTATCGGGGNNTGCGAGTCGAGAGGGTTCGGCCCTCGGCGTACTGCTCAGTAACACGTGGATAACCTGCCCTAAGGAAGGGGATAACCTCGGGAAACTGAGGATAATACCCTATAGGATACCGATGCTGGAATGCCCGGTATCCCAAAGCTCCGGCGCCTTAGGATGGATCTGCGGCCGATTAGGTCGTTGTTGGGGTAACGGCCCAACAAGCCGATAATCGGTACGGGTTGTGGGAGCAAGAGCCCGGAGTTGGATTCTGAGACACGAATCCAGGCC
>NZ_LFRO01000030.1:0-361 GCF_001512385.1 Methanoculleus sp. DTU007
CTTCTGGGTTCTCTCAATCTTTGCCATTGTAATCACTCCTCTTTCGGCATGAAGCCGTATTTCGTCCGCAGCGTGTGGATGCGCTGGACGTACTCGATGTATTCGGCGTCGTCACGGAATGGAGTGCCCCCGAGCGAGTGGAAGATCGTCGTGTGGGCCTTGAGCCAGTTCTCGTCCATGGGCTTGCCGACGGCAACCGCACGGTCGAGAGGCTCGCCGATCTGGTTCTTGACGTAGCGGACGACTCCGTCCTCGCCAAGGACACTCCTCTGGAGCATATCGAACATCATGCCGTTCTCGGCAAGACGGAGCGAGTGACCGTGCACGGTCGCACCACGGATGCCGGTGCGGGCCGGGTCGA
>NZ_LFRO01000030.1:414-5566 GCF_001512385.1 Methanoculleus sp. DTU007
TTCTCGAGGTCACGCTCACGGCACTCGACGATCTGACGGCCGGAGAGCGTACCGGGGTCGATGCCGCGGAAGCGGTAACACTCAGTGTAGGTCCGCTGGTACGGCTGCGAGGGAGCAAAGAACATCGAGTCCGCGAACTGGATGTAGCGAATCCGGTCGCCTGCCTTCGCACCGTCAGTCGGGGTTACAATCTTTCTGATGGGACAGTCGGGCTCCTGCTGCTCGGCGAGCGGCGGGTGGGCGCTCGGGTACGCCGATCCGGGGGCGCGGTGGCCGAGGATCAGCACGATGTCCTCATCGGTCACATCACGCATCTTTTCAAGCTTGTGGTTGGGGTCCATCTGCTTGCGCCGGTTCTCGGCGACGATGGATGTTCCCGGTCCATATTGGGGCTTGTATGCCATGTTTACATTCACCTCATGTTGGGCTTTTTAGCACTTTCATAACGGCACGAACGACCTCTGCCAATTTTTCCCTACCAGGTGTCTGACCCCGTGTCACGCCGCTGACGATATCCACCACTATGCCTTTTGTTCTGACCTGGTTTGGCGGCGGCATAACCACCGCTGTCTTGATCCCCTCTTTTGCGAGATCCTCGAAGTCGATCGGGACCTGGGAGACGACGATTGCCTTGATGTTCGCGTGCTCAAGGATAAACCGGACCTTATGCACTACATGGGAGCGGACGTTCCCATGGTGAAGGATAGCGACCTTGTGCTGCTCGATCTGGGCTATCTCCTTCTCCGTCAACCCGAAATAGGCTCCGAGAACGTGACCTGCGACCGGGGAATCCGCCGGGACTCCGCTGCCTGCGTTCAGAACAAGCGTCGTCACGGAGAACTCCGCCCCCTCCCTCCGAAGGCCGGAGGTGATATCGCAGACCGGTTTTGTAACGTGTCTGCGGCCGGGGGACATTCCAATCACGATCACATCCGGGGACTTGGCCTCAGAGATGGTCCCACGCTGGGCAAGACCGCCTCCTTTCCCCATCCCCATGCTCTCGCGGCAATCAACAACCTGTGTAACTCTTCCGATAGGCATGTCACTTGTTTCCCTGAATTATTATTGGACCGTCTTTCCTTCTCGGATCGACAAGCCCGAGTATCTCTCTGTCGGCGTCAGGTCCGTACTTCGCGTAGTCGGACACCGTCGGCTGAGACTTCATGAACCGTCCCTGCTGGACGGTACAGGAGAAGTCCTTATCGGCGAAGACTTCATCGACAGCCTCCCCGATTGCCGGAATGTACGACTCGTCCTCGAGTTCCAGGATGATTGTTCCAACCTGAACCCGGAGCTGGACATCCTGGTCTCCGACACGGATGACCTTACGGTCCGGATGGGGGTTGGGTTTTCCCCGTGCCGGACCATAAGGAATGGTGGCCGGAATGCTTGGTCCGTTAATGGACATCCGGCGAATCCCGCCGACCTGAATCAGTCTGTTCAGGAGGTGTTCCACCGTATCGGGTCTGAGGAATCGCGCAGATACGATTCGAACCTGAGGGTATATGGCTTCGGTCATCAGTATCCTTGTGTTATTTACACACCCTGTGCAATCTGCTGGAGCGGTTTGTTGAAGACGTCGACCTTGCCGTAGGTGTCGGCATAGATCTTCGAGGTGCTCTCCGGCGAGAACATCTGGGTTCCAGCGTCGAGCGCTGCCGCGGCGACCACACATGGGATGGCCACACCGGCTGCGTGCCTGGTCACGACGTGGTTACCGTTGAAGATACCGGGGCCGCCACCACCGTAGATCGAGTGGCTGAAGAACGAGAATCCGACGGCGGTACCCATCACACGGCCATAGTCACAGCCGGGGAGACCGGTCTCGTGCTCAAGCAGGTCGTTGAAGTACAGGAGCGTCGAAGAGACTGCCTGGGCGAACCGTCCGGCACCACAGTTGACCATGGTGGCCGCCATAGTTCCCGCAGCAGCGTAGGCGTTCCAGAGCATCGGGTCCTTCGTGTCGTAGAACTGGAAGTATCCGCCCTTCTTGCCCGGAGTGATGACCTTGTCCTCGATGGCCCGCTCGACCAGGCTCTGGACGACCGTACCGATGGTTCCAGTCGCACCGTTGGCCTTGACGAGGTCATAGACCAGGTTGTTTGCGTTCAGGCCCTGGTAGGCGTAGGCGAGCAGCTGGGCACGCTCGAACGGTCCGATGGCGTTACCCATCTCAAACATTCCTGCCTGTTCGAAGGTGGACGAGAGTGCGGCACCCTGCATTGCGTTCCTGCCGGTCATCATGACGATGTGGTTGACCGGGATGTTCCGGAGCGCGTAGCCGAGACCTTCGTTGTTCTGGGGGATCGACAGAATGGACGTAACGTTGGCACCAGTGAGGTCCATCGTGTGCGGGTACGAGCCCCAGACTGCCGTCTTGACCATCGGTGCGTCGAACGCTCCAATATCGAACTGCTCGACGATCGAGAACGTGGTCGCGGCTGCGACTGCCGTGATCGCGGCATCGTAGGTGGATGCAGCCTGCAGGCGTGCGCTGGGAACCTCGACGAGGATGAGCTTGCCACCGCTGAACTCGCGAATGTTGGTGTCGTCACCATCCTCGACCTGGACCATCTCCTTGATCTTTCCGATGATTGCGTCCTTGTTGCCGACGATATCAAGGTTCATCTCACGGCCGAGAACGTAACCCTTTGCTACTTTTCCGGACTTCAGGCCCTCTTGAATGCCACCGAGGTTGACCGCAACCGTCCTCTTGGTGAGGTCGATGATCTTTCTGATCGCCGGGTTGCTAACCGGGCTGATCTTTTCAAGCGGCACGCCACTCTTCAACAGCTTGCCTGCATCATCGTACAGGTCAATAGTCTCTTTGTATTTTGCCATAATCTTCCTCCATTACCCTCTTAAATGCATACAATCCAGAACTGTGAAATGAACGCTAAAAGTATCGCTGCCTGTGTCTGCTGGTGACTACTGCACGTCCTCGTGGGACAAAGATATAGTAATCCTCTCCGATGATATAAGCATTGCTATTTATGTCTATGTTCTGATATATACATAAAGTGCAATATTAATTATTTGGCATTATTCGGAAGATCGCAGAGAAATAACAAGTTGTATTGTACCTTCCTGAAGATGGATGATATACTTAAAATGTGTTACTTTATGCTACACTTTATCTGCCGGTTATATTATTTCTCCGGCAGCTGGCACATTCCAATATGTAACAAAAAAAAGATGTTCAGGCTTCGATCCGCTGGTATAACTTACCATAGATCGTCTGGCCTTTTCTCTTTCGGTGGCGCTCTCCGATGTCCCCCTCGTAGAGAGCGAACCGCCCTTTGACGCCGTCCACCTCGATATCGACATCTTCGCGGTATACGAACCCGGGCAGCATGACATCGATCTTGCCAAAGACGTAAATCTCGCCTTCTACCATCTGGCCGCCAAGGCGGCTCTTCGCGTTGCCCTTGATAACGATCTTCCCGCCTTCGGCGTGGGTGCCAACATGGACATCGACGTCTCCACCGATGACAATCTCACCGCCGTTCATGAAGGTGCCGACATCGCTTCCGGCGTTACCTGTGACGGTGATCTTACCACCCTGCATGCCACGCCAGTCTCCACGGTAGGCGGCGCCGAGGTAGTTTCCGGCGTTGCCTTTGATGATGAGCTCTCCGCCCTTCATGCCGGTTCCGGCAAAGGCATTGACGTTCCCGTTTACTGTGATCTTGCCGCCCTGCATCCAGGCGCCGACATACATGTCGGCATCGCCGTTGACGACAATTTCGCCGTCGGTCATCTTTGTGCCGATGTACTTGACCCGGGAGAGATCACCGTTGAGGACGATCTTTGTCTCAGCAGGTGTTGCTCCGGGTTTGCCGGATACATCAAAGTAGTCCCCGAGCCGGTGCTGCTCGCGGCCTACATAGACCGGGAGACCGAGGATCTCCTCTACCTTTTTCCCGGCAAGCGCGTCAGGGGAGATGGTCTCGGCTTCGAGGTACAGTTCGGGCTGGTTCTTTATGGTGAGTGTAACAGTCTCCATCCTTGCACCTCACTGTGTAGCATCAACCTCAATCACGTACGGGTTCGGGAGATAGTGTCCGCTGACCTCGTAGTTGTTTAACGTGACGGTGTAGTAGCGGAGGAACTTCTCCTTGACGTCACGCATCACCTGCGGGTTCTCGTTGACCTTGGTATTCACCCAGAGCGTCCGCTTATTGCCGTTCGAGACGATCTCGTGGTTGTTGATAATCTGGACACCGGACTTGAAGAGGTGCTCTGCGTTCGAGAACGCCTTCTCGATATCGTCGGGCGCGTAGGGCTCGTTCGGGTTGAAGTCGAAGACTGCGACATCTCCTTCGAGGCCTGGCGCAAGTCCGCCGTACATGTGTGCGAGACCGAGCGCCTTTGCCGGTCCTGCACGGGTCATCTGCGCGATCTCGTAGAGGTCGAGTTCGCGGTCGATGCCGGCAAGGTTGGTCGCATCGATGACCTTGTCCTTGTACTTGAAGGCGTCGAACTGCTGCTTCCTCGACTCCTCGCTCATGAGCCACTTCATGATCCTCGGGTAGCGGATGAACGGCCCGGCGTTCGGGTGGTCGGTGGTCATGAAGACCCGCATGGGATCCTTTGCGAGCAGCGCGAGTTCAAGACCGATACACCACTGGATGGCGCAGACCTTGATGTCCGGGCTGTAGACGTAGGGCACGACGCCGGACCCGGTCTCGAGCTCGACATCGGCGTTCGCCCACTTTAAGTGGTTCAATTCAGTGAGGTGGTGCTCGAACGGCCCGTCGGCGGTCATGGTCGTGGTCTCATCGAGCGTCACCTGACCCAGATCGATGGTGATGTTGTCATGAGAGTTCACGTAGTCCATGATCTCCTTCGCCTTCGACTCCACGTTCGCCCAGGAGTCGCCTCCGTAAGAGTGGAACTGGACGTGGGTGTGGTGCATCACCTGGTCGCGGCCGAACTTGCTCTTCGGCTTGATACCCTCCGAGAGCTTGAACGTGTCGAGCGTCGTCGTGTAGTTGCCGGGGTTCCCGAGATTGTTTGCGTGAATGTGCATCGAGTGCGGGAGACCGAGGTACTCGTTTGCCTCGATGAGTCCCTTCACGATCTGGGCCGGCGTGATGTCGAAGTAGGGAACCGGGTCGTGAATGTTCTCACAGTTCAGACCCCAGGCCCA
>NZ_LFRO01000030.1:5666-6880 GCF_001512385.1 Methanoculleus sp. DTU007
GTTCTTGAGATACTCGAGCACGAACCAGTTGTTCCCGAAGACCGGATAGGCACCCTGGTCGAGGATCGGCGTGTCCCGCATCTCCTCGTGGGTGTGCCGGGCGTAGAGCGGCGGCATGGCCGCTTCCATCACGGTCGTGTAGCCCATGCGGGCGTAGTTGTAGCCGGTTCGGATCGTTGTCGGGACTGAAAATCCGCCCTGCATCCGCTCGATGCCATTTCTCGGCTTGTATGTGAAGAGTTTGTCTTCGGGGCGGAAGTTCCGGCCTACGTTGACCTTAGGACCGGCAACGTGCGAGTGGACGTCGACACCGCCGGCCATGACGGTCTTCCCTGCGGCATCGATGACCTTCGGGTTCTTGACCGCGCTGGTCTCGACGATCTTGCCGTCCTTGATGGCAACATCTGCCTTATCTCCTCTAATCCCCAGGACCGGGTCGAAGACAAATCCATTCTTGATAAGATATTCTGCCACGCTTATACCCCCTTGATCTCCTTGACGCGTGCAAGAACGCGGCTGAGGAATTCTTCGTCCGTCATCATGCCCTCCGGGGGCTCGACGACCTTTCTCGTTTCAATCGGCACGTTGTCCATCCGGTATGCACATCCGCCGACCTCGACGCCCACAAAGGCGACCGGGACATGGACTTTGCAGACCTCGGTGGTCGGGGTCTCGTGCGGGTCGATCGCGACAGACGGGCGGTCGTAGATCTTCTTGACCGAACTGAACGGGAAGTGTGCACCGGGGTCGCTACCGAGCACGAAGACAGCATCTACTTCGTCCCTGCGGAGCAGATCGTTTGCCGTCGTCTCACCGGGGTTATAGCGGGCGTATCCACGGGAGAGGTCCACAGCAAAGGGGAACCCGAACAGCCAGCCCCAGACCTGGCCGGAGCCGGTGACGTTGTAGTGCCCGCGCATCGGCATGATGGCTGCTTTCGTGTACTCGTTTAAGTCACGGGTGACTGCGATGGCTGCGTCGATGTTGTGGTTCTTCCCGAGCGACTGGGTCACGCCCATACCGAAGAAGATGATCACGAATCGACCGCTCTTGAGCGTCTCGGCAGCCTCGTAGATCTTCTCTTTCGGGATCCCTGCGACGACGTCGGGGAGCTTCTCGCCCTTGAACGCCACGCGGAATGCGTTGAGGAGCTCGTAGTCGCGTCCCTGCTCAACCTGGAGGTGGACATCCGCAACGTTTGCGGTGTCGGTGGG
>NZ_LFRO01000030.1:6947-9060 GCF_001512385.1 Methanoculleus sp. DTU007
ACCGCGATGAGGGATGTTCCGTGGCAGACGGTTGCCGTGTTGTCCATGACCGCTCCGACAATCTCACCAAGCTCAGACCCGAGAGCCTGGGCTTCACAATTCGTTGAGCTCCAGCCGTACATCAGGGGCTTCTTTGCATTGGCGAGCATCTGTGCGGTATACTCGATTGCCTCGTCGTAGGTGATCTCTTTCCAGGATCCATCTTCCTGCCGCATGCGGGGGCGGGTAATACGGTCCTTTGCCTGGGAGTGGAGGAATTTTTCAGCTCCGATGGCGCATGCATTATATACTTCGAGCAGCTGCTTTCCATCATCACTGACGACGACCTCGAGGTCGTCGCAGAGCGTTCCGCAGAACGGACAGATAACATCAGTTATAGTCTTGGTCATGCCTGTTCACCCTTGCATGCCTTGCGCACCAGTTCCAGTGAGCTGAGGACAGGTTCGTTCTTGGCGATATCCACCGTGACAGGTGTACCTTTAAAGGTTGGCATCCCCGTTGAGTAGGTGTCCGGGTTGACCACCATGTTCGCCCATGGACCCATGGGTATGTATGCTACACCGGGGTGGGGACCCTGGGTTGCCTCAACAGCCTTGACGACGACACTGCCATAGTCGCTGGTGACGCGGACGTTCGTATTACGGAACGCTCCCAATTTTTTAAAATCTACTGGGTCGAGTTCGATAATCCCACAGGCGGCGGTGTAGGCGGGTTTTTCCNNTTTTCCTTCCCCGCCTCCATCGACACCCCCTGCTGGATGCTGCGACCCGTGATCAAGTTCACTCTGATTGCCATTTTTATTCATCCCCTGTCTGGTATTGTATATTTATCTGGCAAGTTCTTTGAGCGGGCTTGGGCCGAGCTCTTTGATGGTCTTGACGACGTCTTCCATGACCATACCCCACTTCGCACCCTCGGATGCGGAGACGAAGGTCATTCTGAGACGCTTGTCGTCAAGACCAATGTTCTTGAGGACACTCTTCAAGAGGAACATCCTCTTTGCTGCCTTGTAGTTGCCCTCAAGATAGTGGCAATCGCCGAAGTGGCAGCCGGAGACGAGCACGCCGTCCGCCCCATCCTGGAATGCCTTCAGGATGAAGAGCGGATCCACCCTGCCCGTGCACATCACACGGATGGAACGGACGTCGGGTGGGTACTGTATGCGGGCGCCACCTGCAAGGTCCGCACCTGCGTACGAGCACCAGTTGCAGATGATGGCGATGATCTTGGGCTTCCAGTTTTCGTCTGCCATTTACTGTTCACCTCCAAGGAGGAACGCGTCAATCTGTGCGATGATCTGTGGGGTTGCGAAGTGCTGCATCCAGATGGCTCCGCCGGGGCAGAACCCTCCGCAGGTGCCGCAGCCTTTACACTTGGCCTCGGTAACCTGCATGACCTTGCGACCATTCTTCTCGACGAGCGAGAGGGCCTGGTAGGGGCACTGGTAGACGCACATTCCGCATCCTGCACACTTCTCCTCGATACACTGGGCGAAGTAAGGCTCGAGCTCCACCTCTCCCTTGTGGATCGGGATGGACGCTGCGGATGCTGCTCCCTCTGCCTGGGCGACCGTGTCGGGGATATCCTTCGGCCCCTGGCAGGTACCGGCGAGGTAGACACCGGCAGTGGTGGTACCGCACGGGTTCAGCTTCGGGTGTGCCTCGAGGAGCCAGCCGTCCTGCGAACAGGAGACACCGAAGAGCCTGCGGGTCTTCTCGGTCTCTGCGGTGGGCTGGATGGCTGCCGCGAGCACGACCATATCGACTTCCATATCGACAGGCCGACCGAGGAGCGTGTCTTCTGCATGCACGTGGAGGTTCTTGGTCACCGGGTCTTCGGTGATGTTTGCAACCCTGCCGCGGATGAACTTCGCACCCTCGTTCTGGATGCGGTAGTAGAACTCCTCGTACATCTTACCGAAGGACCTGATGTCCATGTAGAAGATGTAGGGCACCGCTCCGGGGATCTTCTCGATGATCTGGTGGGCGTGCTTGAGCGAGTACATACAGCAGAACCGCGAGCAGTACGGCTTGCCGACACCGGTCGTGTCACGAGAGCCTGCACAGAGGACAAACGCGACCCTCTTCGGGGTCTCACCGTCGCTCGGGCGGAC
>NZ_LFRO01000030.1:9173-12223 GCF_001512385.1 Methanoculleus sp. DTU007
CTCGAGGTCGACTGCCTTCTTATCACCGCATGCCTCGACACAGAGGCCGCACTTGACGCAGGCGTCGAAGTCGACGGTGTAGATCAGCGGGGAGACCTGCGGGTGGTAGATGTAAATCGCCTTTCTCGGCGCCATGCCGAGCTCGAACGGGTTCGGCTTGATGACCGGGCAGACCTCGACACAGTCGCCGCAGCCGGTACAGCCGCCGCCGACGATGCCGCGGGCTTCCGCCTCTGCGGGGGTGATGACACCGCGTGCCTTCTTTCGGAGGGTCACATCGAAGTTGCCGATGTATCCCTCGACCGCCTCAACCTCGGTGTAGGTGAGGAGCTCGATGTTCTCGTTGCGGTAGACATCCACCATCTTTGGTGTCAGGATACACTGCGAGCAGTCAAGCGTCGGGAAAGTCTTGTCGAGCTGGGACATCCTGCCGCCGATCGTGGGGCTCTTCTCCACGAGGTAGGTCTTGATCCCTGCGTTTGCAAGGTCGAGAGCTGCCTGCATACCGCCGACACCACCGCCGACGACCATCGCCGCCTTCTCGACGGGTACGCTCTTCGGGACGAGATCTTCAAGCAGTGAAGCCTTTGCCACGGCGATCCTGACTGCATCCTTTGCCTTGCTGGTTGCCTCTTCGGGCTGGTGCATGTGCACCCACGAGTTCTGCTCGCGGATGTTCGCCATCTCGAACCGGAAGGGGTTCAGGCCGCCTGCCTTGGTCGCGTTGCGGAACGTGGGCTCGTGCAGACGGGGTGAACAGGCCGCAACGACGACTCCGGTCAGTTTCTGCTCCTTGATGGCCTCTACGATCATGTTCTGGCCGGGTGTGGAGCACATATACGCGTAATTATCAGCGACGACGACGTTCGGGAGCGTCTTGGCGTATTCCTTTACCGCCTCAACGTCAATGGTACCTGCGATGTTGGTACCACAGTGGCACACAAAAACGCCAATTCTTGCCTCTTTATTCTTGACTTCTGCCATGTGTTTGCACCTCACAGGATCTTCTTCAGGAATGGCTCAACATTGATGGCATGCAGGTCGAGTGCAAGCTCGTCCGGGCTCATGCCCTGAGCCAGTCCCAGGAGTTCGTTGTAGTGCAGGACGGGGATGCTGTGAGCAACACCGAACTTCTCCTTGATCTCAAGCTGGCCGCGGTCGAACTGGAGCTGACAGAACGGACAGACTTCGGTGACTGCATCGACACCCGCTTCTTCCATGTTAATCAGCTTCTCATTTGTGATATCGAGCGCGTGCGCTATATCGTATCCACGGACACCNNACGAGTTCTTCCATCCACATCGGGTTCTCGGTGTTCCCGAAGTGCCGCTCTTTGCGCGGCTTCATCAGGTGGCAGCCGTAGTGGACGGCGACTCTCGCACCGGTCAGGGGGCGCTTGACACTATCGGCGAGCTTCTTGACGCCCACGATCTCCGGGTCGTAGTAGAGCTCGGCGAGGTGCCAGACGTCGATGGTCCCCTTGAACTCCATATCGATCTCTTTGAGCACTTCGTTGACGCCGTCGCGCAGTTCGTCGTTGTGCTTCAGTTTGTGGTTGACTTCCCAGATGGACTTGTAACAGCCGTTGCAGATCAGGGCGATGTCCATGCCCATCTGCTCGGCGAGTACCAGGTTCCTGGCCGCCATTGCGTACCAGACGTTTAAGTCAATCGAACCGAAGGCACCCGGTGCCGGGCAGCAGCTTGCGCCCTTCAGGGGCAGGAGGTCGATGCCGACATTCTTGCTGGTCTCGATGGCTGCCGCTTCGATGCCGGGGTAGCGGTTCGGGGCGATGCACCCGAGGAAGAATGCATACTGGCGCTTGTTTCCGCTCATGGTTTCACTCACCCTCCGACAGGATCTTGTCTGCGCGTTCTTTCAGTCCGTAGTGGTCTATGATCTTCCTGAGGCCCGGCAGGTACTCGGGGTACTTGTGCGTCGTCTCAGGCTCCTCATCGAGGCCGAGCTTCTTCCGGGCGGCACGGTTCGCGTCGTTGTTCGGAACACCGTGACCGGTCTCGTAGATCAACTGGGTCGTCTTGAGGAAGTTGCGCGGGACAATGTCGCGCTTGAACGCAAGGTTCCTCATCGCCATGATCGCGTCGGTCGGCGCGAGGTCACGGGGGCACCGGTCGGTGCAGCTGTAACAGGTCGTGCAGAGCCAGAGGTCCGGGTCGGTGAGGACTTCTTCCTCGAGTCCGAGGACCGCTTTGCGCATGAACAACCGGATGCGGTATGAGCTCCGGGGTGCCGAGGGGCACGATCCTGTGCAGGTACCGCACTGGTAGCACATGTGGGCGGCCGTCTGCCCGATCTTCTCAACTTCCTTGAGGAACTCGGGGTTGCTGTCAGAAGCGTAGAACTTCCTGTCCCGGAGTCTCTCAGCGAGTTTTTGGTCAATGTATTCTTTCTTTACTGCCATTGGCTATCCCTCACGCCTCTTCTGCTGTTTCCAAAACTTTGACTTCGACCTCTCCGGGGGTGGCCTCTTTCACCTTCGATGTCCTTGGGGTGAGCAGTTTCTCCTTGATCCTCTTGAAGAGGTCCGTCTCCTTGTCCTTCATCCGGATGGCCGTCCGCCGCAGGATGATTGCGTCCTCGCTCGGGCAGGCGTTGACACAGGCGCCGCAGAGGATGCAGAAGTCCTTGTTGATGGCGATGTTAGGCTCAATCTCTCCCTTCATCTCCTTTGCAGGGACGGGGGCGGGCAGGTAGAGTGCATTGCAGGGGCAGACCTCAACACAGGTCGAGCAGCCGCCGGGGCACTTCTCGGGGTTGATCTCGATCTCTCCCTCGAAGAGCTTCTCAACGGTGATCGCCTCGGTGGGGCAGGACTGGACACACCATGTGCAGGTGCAGCAGTTCTCCTGCTCGATCTCAACCTTGCCGGGCAGCTTGTCGCTGATGACTTCCCGCTCGACGGTGATTGCCTCCTGCGGGCAGGCCTCCACACAGATCTTGCATGCATCGCAGGTGCTCTCTTCCCACAGGACGTCCCCCTCGATCGTGCCGGTCTCGGGGTTTGCAGGTTTGCGGGCAACAGTGATGCT